>JAJZEY010000404.1 GCA_021805585.1 Planctomycetota bacterium | reverse complement strand
AGACTGGTGGTGGCATGGCTGGTTCGCAGAGGCGTCTTTTCCCCCCAAAACGAGTTTTTGGCCAGTGCCCCGATGCTGATTACAATCACTTCCATAATTCCATCCTGTCACCTGATTCCCGGGCTGCCCTATGCGGCCGATGGCGGCTCTTCCGGTATTCTACACGAGACTTCGTCCGACAATGTGCCAGACCACGGGGGTCGGCTTTCTGACTTTTTATCCCGCAGCATCGGGATGGGGCCGCACGCCAAATATGGGCAGGTCTGGAGACCGGTACAGGAGGCCCGTAGCGGAGACCAAAACCGGAATTCATAATTAAATCGACGCGCTGTTAACCGCAGTGAGGATTATACCCCTGTCGGCCTACGGTTCAACGGCCAATTCTTCCAGCAGGCATCGCGGCACACCAATATCACCGATTGAACACTGGCCCGCATAACCTATCGCGCCTGGCCTGGAAAAGCCGATTTTCATGCCGCAAAAACTGATCGTATGGGTGGCGCGAACGGCGATGCCCAGTGGTTCGCCCGTGTCACAGTCCAGGCCGGAAGGAATGTCCGCGGAAATGACCCGCCGGTTGGATTCATTCACCTTTTGAATTACGGCGGCCACGCCGTTGGTGACCGGTCGGGCCAGGCCGGTGCCGAAAATAGCATCTACAATCGCGTCGTCCACATAGCTGCTTTCAATCCAACCGGCCAGTGTATCAGCCACCGGGACGGTGGTGTTCTGGTCGTGAATCTTCAGGCGCATGCGCTGCACCGTGTTTAATTGTTCGCCGGCCGGCCCCTTAAATTTTTCCGGTGCCGCCAGCAGCAGAATTTCAACCGGCTGGCCGAAATTGGCCAGCCAGCGTGCCGCAACCAGGCCGTCGCCACCATTGTTTCCGGCACCCGCCAGCACCAGCACGCGTGAATCGGCATGGGTGTAGGCGCGGGTTATTTCGGCCAGCGCACGACCGGCGTTTTCCATGAGTGCGGCAATTGACAGGCCAAAATCGGCGGCCGCCCGGCGGTCAATTTCCGTAAGCGAACGGCGCGAGAACCAGAGTGCGGCGAGTGAGGCGGAATCTTTCCGGGCCATTTCCGGAGTCTCCTGTTGAAGGTTGAATCAGGCGGTTGCCGCGGATGCGGCAAGTTTTGCCTTTAAATATAGCCCCGTATGGCTGGCGGGATGTTGCGCGATTTGTTCAGGCGTGCCGACGGCCACAAGGGTGCCGCCGCCCGCGCCACCTTCCGGTCCAAGGTCAATGATCCAGTCGGCGCATTTAATGACATCCAGGTTATGTTCAATAATGACCACGGTATGACCGGCATCCGCCAGGCGGTTAAGCACATTCAACAGATTATGAATGTCGGCGAAATGCAAGCCGGTGGTCGGTTCGTCCAACACGTAAAGCGTATGGGCGGTGGGTGGTTTGCCCAGTTCGGTGGCCAGTTTCACGCGTTGGGCTTCGCCACCTGAAAGCGTGATACTGGACTGGCCCAGCCGCACATAAGAAAGACCGACATCATTAAGCGCCTGAAGCATGGCCCGAATATTGGAAAAACTGTCAAAAAACGCCAGGGCCTCTTCAATTCGCATGTCCAGCACATCGGCGATGGACTTGCCGCGGTATTTAATTTCCAGAGTTTCCCGGTTGTAGCGCGTGCCGCGGCATTCTTCACAAATGACAAACACATCCGGCAGAAAGTGCATTTCAATCCGCTTGGTTCCCTGTCCCTGACAGGCTTCACAGCGTCCACCTTTTACATTAAAACTAAACCGGCCCAGTTGATAGCCGCGCATCCGAGCTTCACGGGTTTTGGCATAAAGCTGCCGGATAAGGTCAAACACGCCGGTATAGGTAGCCGGGTTGCTGCGTGGAGTCCGGCCGATGGGGGACTGGTCAATTTCTATGACTTTATCTATATGTGCCAATCCAGCCAGTTTGCGGTGCTTGCCGGGATGTTCCTTGCCGCCGTAAAGCGAACGCTTCAATGCCTTAAGCAGAATATGATTGACCAGGGACGACTTCCCGGAACCGGATACCCCGGTCACGCAAATCATAATGCCCAGCGGAAATTTAACGTTCACATTTTTGAGATTATTTTCCGAGGCCCCCAGAATTTCCAGGCATCGGGAATGGTCCGGTTGCCGCCGTTTGGCCGGCGGCGTAATTTGGTATTCACCCGTCAGATATTTTGCGGTAATGCTGTCCGGAGATTGCAGAACGTCCGCCACGGTGCCCTGGGCCATAATCCGTCCACCGTGCGCGCCGGCACCGGGGCCTACATCCACCAGCCAGTCGGCGGCCCGGATGGTGTCTTCATCATGTTCCACGACAATGGTGGTATTGCCGATGTCCGTCAGGTGGCGAAGCGTTGCAATAAGCCGGTCGTTGTCGCGCTGGTGCAGGCCGATGGTCGGTTCATCCAGCACATAGCAGACTCCCACCAGTCCGGAACCGACCTGTGTGGCCAGGCGTATGCGCTGCGCTTCGCCGCCGGAAAGCGTGCCGGTCTGCCGGTCCAGGGTCAGATATCCAAGGCCCACGTTATTCATGAACCCCAGCCGGGCGCGGATTTCCTTGACCACCGGTGCGGCGATTAATTCCTGTTCGCCGGTGAATACCATTGCATGAAAAAACTCCAGGGCGGCGGCTATGGTCATTCCGGTCATCCGGCGGATATTGTGCGGGCCGATCCGTACCGCCAGCGCCTGGGGTTTAAGCCGGTCGCCATGGCAGGCTTCGC
>JAJZEY010000541.1 GCA_021805585.1 Planctomycetota bacterium | reverse complement strand
CCGCCAAAGCACTTTTTTATTTGCCGGACAAGCAGGGGATGCATGTTAAACCTCGCCAAAAGTGGTGATGGTCATGGTCTGATTGTGCAGAGCACATCGGGCGTCGGTATGGGCCGGTGATATCTCTCCATAGGAATAAAACCCGGTCGTGACCGCGCCGGGACCCAGCACATCACACACCGCTTCAACTTCCTCTTCCACGCGCTGTTGAAGCACCAGTTTGCGTCCAACACAACTGATTAAAATGGCCAATTGTGCCGTTCCGTCGTCAATGCGCCGCTGGCTGGCCTCCGCCGCGCCATGCGCACCGTCCACCAGCCGGTCGAAATTCGCCCGCATCAGGCGGGCCATGGATCCCTCGGCAATGTCGCCGGCGAAGGTCATGCTCTGTTCCTTTTCATCCACCGCCAGAATGGTGCGTACCAGCGTTTCATCTCCACGCGGCTGACGCACGGTCAGCGGGAATAACAGACCGCTGGAAGGAAGGCGCGCCGCATGTTGCCCTAGATATTCCTTATAGAGCCCCAGTGCGCTGTGGCCATCAAGTTCATAAAGCACGTTGCCTCGCGAACGTGTCACCCGGCGTTCCGGACCGAAGGAATCCCATCCACCCATCGACCCATAGCCTACCCGCAGATTTTGCCCGTAAAAGCCCAGCAGAACCACACGCCCGCGGCCGCTGGTTCCCCCGGCGCATACATACGTTTCCGCGAACCGAGATCCATCTCCCGAAAGGCCTCCGGTGACCGCCACTTTGGCCGGCAGCCCGCTGCTCAGTCCCATGGCAAGCTGCGCACCGTTGACGCTTAACCCGTCCGACAGCACAAACGCATGAACCAGCCCCTCCTTCGGAAGGCGATCGGCCAGTTCCTGACCGGTCTGGAAACTGTTCAGCGGATTGGTGATGGTGCCATCCACGGCACGAATGACGGACGATTCAAATTCCACGGCCGTGGCCGTCACGCTGTCATCCAGAACACGGGTTCCGGCAATTTCGCCCGCGGTAGAACATCCGCATATATAGGCATGTGGATGCAACGCCCGTATGTCCTCAAGCTTGTCGGCGTTGGACAGATGTTGTGTGGCACCGAATACCAGCACAAGGTCCGCCGCTGATTTATCTCCGACAGCTCCGGACCCATGTTGCCAGCCGTTGTCACAAGTCCACACCGATCGGGTTGCCTTCATGGGATCACCTTTATGCAACGGGCCAATAAAACAGACCGGCGCGGAACAAATCCGCGCCAGAAATATGGCTTCCCTGGGGCTTCTCCCGGTAGCCGCAGTTTTCTCGCTTGATCTCAACCCGCCGGATGATGCCCGCGCCCGGCACGGAGCCGGTCACCATCGGTGCAGCAAACTGATTATCGGCACATGTATTGATTGGCTTGAATATGAATGAACACAGATTGCTCGCGCACCGGTTTGGGCTCGCGGAATCGGCCAAACATCCCTTTTCAGGCTGGATAAGACCGATAATGTCCGCATCGGCGGATAAAATATTCGGCCGGTCTACAGGTACACCGGCCTAGCCTGTCGCGAGTCGGAAATCAATCAGCGGGCGCGCGGCCGATGGCGATGTGGCGCGTTAAGCAGAAAGATAAGCGGTATGCAGCAGGCGCAAAATACCGCCAGCATGCGGAAATCGTCCACATACGCCCAGACACCCGCCTGCCTTTTCACCGCCTGATAGGCCAGTGCGAGGCTCTGTTCATGCACGGTCAACGCCGGGCCGGTGTGTGCCAGCGCGGTGTTAAAATGGGCCACGACCGCGCGCCATTGCGGGTTTCCCGGATTGGCATGGGCAATCAGAAGATTCTGCCGTGCCTGACTGGTGCGGGAAAGCATCGTGGTGGTAATGGATATGCCAATGGCACCGCCCATGTTGCGCATCAGATTATAAATGCTGCTGCCGTTGCCGATCTGTTCATTGCGCAGTGTCCCCATGGTGGTGGTGGTCAGGGGAATAAACAGCAGACTGGTGGCAAACCCATTGATAATAATGGGCCATGTTCCCGTGAACATTCCCACCTGAAGCGTGATGTTGCCCAGTAGCGCGCTGGACCAGCCCAGCGCCACCAGCGCCAGAATCATGAAAAGACGTGCGTCAATGACCCCCAGCAGTCGGCTTGCCAGCAAAATTCCCGCAATTGACCCAAGGCCGCGCGGACTTACCGCCAGACCGCTTTGCAGCGCCGGATAACCCATTAAAGTCTGCAAAAAAAGCGGCAATAACGCCGTGGTGCTGTAAAGCACCATGGCCACGACCGTCATTATCATGGTACCGGCGGCAAAATTCCGGTCCGTCAGAATTCGCAAATCCACCAGCGGTTCGGCGGCGGTTAATTCCCAAGCAATAAATGCCAGAAAGCCCAGAACCGCTAAAGCCGTCAGGGTGCAAATGAGCCGGGAACTGAACCAGTCGGCGTCCTGACCTTTATCCAATACCACTTGCAGGCACGCGACCCACAGGGAAAGCAGCCCGAAGCCGACCAGATCAATTTTGGTCTTGACCGCGTTGCGGATATACGGAGGGTCTTCCACAAACGCATCTATCATAAGAAATGCGAAAATACCGATCGGGATATTGATGAAAAAAATCCAGCGCCAACTGAATGAATCGGTGATCCATCCGCCCAGAGTCGGCCCGATGACCGGCGCAAATACCACGCCGAACGTATAAAACGCCATCGCGGCGCTCCGTTTTTCAACCGGAAAGCTTTCCAGAAGAATCGACTGGG
>JAJZEY010000335.1 GCA_021805585.1 Planctomycetota bacterium | reverse complement strand
AGGTACTCCGTGTCAACTGGGCGCAAAACAGGCTTTGCGAAGAGAGAGCCTTCCTCCGTAGCAAAGCGGCCCCGCCGCAGAGGTCCCGCGGGGCGGGCATAGGGCGAGCGGGAAGGGAAGCCCTGCCGCTCCGATTGCCTCACAATCTGGAAAAACCGCGTTTTCAGGCATTTTGCCGCTATACAGCCCGTCAAAAAGATTGGCCGCTAACCGCGCATCATCATGTTCAAAATGCCCGCCAGCGCGCCAGTTCTGGCCACGCATGCGTGGAGGCGGTCACATGGCGGGGAGCGCGGTTTGGCGCAATTTTTCGACATCACGCATGGGCGGAACACCGAAAAGCCGCTTGTATTCGCGGCTGAAATGGGAAGCGTCGTCGTAGCCAACGCGGTAACCGGCCTCGGCTGCGTCCAGATTTTCGCCAAGCATCAGCCGCCTTGCCTCCTGCAGACGGAGGCTCTTCTGGAATTGCAACGGACTCATGGCGGTGACCGCTTTGAAATGCGCGTGGAACCCCGACACGCTCATGCGAAGTTCGCGCGCAATATCCTCTACGCGAAGCGGTTTGGCAAAATCGGCACGTAGCCTTGCAACCGCGCGCACCATTCGATGGGCCTGACCGCCGAAGGCCGCAAGGTGGCGCATTCGGCTGGCCTGTGGCCCCGTCAGCAGGCGAAAAATAATCTCGCGAATCACAAGCGGCCCAAGGGCACGGTAATCATTGGGCGTATCAATCAGCCGTACAAGTCGGAGTGTGGCGTCCAGCAGGTTGGCGTCCAACGGGCTGACGTTGACCGCGAGCACACGGCCAGCATCGGGCGGTGGCAGCTGACCGGAATCCACCATCATGGATGTGACCAGAGCCGGTTGAAGAACCAGTCGCAGACTCAGATATGGCCGCGCGGGCGAGGCCTCCAGAACTTCACCGGATAAAGGCAGATCCATGGTGCTGATCAGATAGTGGGCTGAATCGTAGCGGAAACAGTCGTCGCCAAGCAGAATCAATTTACTTCCCTGCGCAATAACGCAGAACGCCGGTTCGCTGAAAGCATAGACCCGTTCGCCGGGCCGGGAATAGCGACGGAAATGCAGACCCGGCTGGCATTCAATTGCACCATCGGTCCGCAACGCGCGCGCAATGCGGTCGGCCAACTCCTGTCGAACCGAATGTGAGTCCCCGGCCAGATGGTTTTGTTTGATGTTGACCATTGCGGGCATTGTAAACACCTTTGCCCCGCTGGGGCGGCCAAAATATTGTCTTTGGAGAATTGTACAAGTAACTTCGAGGATTGTCATACCGTATCCACCGGTGCTGTGCATATAATCCTGTGAAATGACCGGCTTGCAGCGATAATTATTTCGGCCGGTCTGGAGCCAGGTACCAGCCGAAAGGTACCGGCCCTACCGGTTTTTTGGCCGTTGATTGATCGTGGCAGGTGACATGAACATGATTTTCGGCAGTGACAATGGAGACGACCAATGGATATTAAACGTGTTGGTTTGCAACCGTCCACCAAGGGGCCTGCGGATTGGTTTACCGGCACCGTGCGGATTGATCCGTTGTTTGATCGCCCCGCCCCGGCACGCGTCAGTGGCGCAAGCGTCACTTTCGAACCAGGTGCCCGGACCGCTTGGCACACGCACCCACTCGGTCAGACGCTGATTGTAACCGCCGGCTGCGGTTGGGTGCAGCGCTGGGGCGGCGAACGGGAAGAAATCCGGCCTGGAGACGTGGTATGGTTTGGGCCGGGTGAAAAGCACTGGCATGGTGCCACGGCGGCCACCGCTATGACACATATCGCGATTCAGGAAAAATTAAACGGCAGTCCGGTAGACTGGTTAGAAAAGGTAAGCGATGAGCAGTACTCGGCATAATGTGGCGACGGGAAATGAATCCTTAAAAAAGTGATATCTGTTTGAGGAGTAAACAATATGTATCAGGCAAAGGCATTTGCGGCGGCCAGCGCGGCGGCGCAGCTTGGCGGAATCACCATCCAGCGGCGGCAACTGACAGATCAGGACGTGCAGATTGAAGTTCTGTTTTGTGGCGTGTGCCATTCAGACCTGCATCAGGTCCGCAACGAATGGAGCGAAGTAATGCCCACGGTTTATCCGTGTGTACCCGGGCATGAAATTGTCGGACGTGTGACCAGCGTGGGGGCAGGCGTAAAGACTTTCAAGGTTGGCGATATTGCCGCTGTGGGCTGCATGGTAGATTCGGATGGCATTTGCCCGCATTGCCAAGACGGACTGGAACAATTCTGCCCCAACCTGACACTCACTTATAATTTTCCGGACAAACATACCGGCGGTGTTACATACGGCGGTTATTCGGAAAGTGTGGTGGTGAATCAGCGATTTGTGCTGCATATTCCAAAAAATCTGGATCTGGCCGGGGCCGCGCCGCTGCTGTGCGCTGGCATCACCACTTATTCTCCCCTGCGGCACTGGAACGTCACAAAGGGGAAAAAAGTAGGTGTGGTGGGTTTGGGCGGGTTGGGGCACATGGGTGTAAAGTTTGCCCACGCACTGGGCGCTCATGTGGTGGTATTCACGACCTCGCCGGGAAAGAAGGATGACGCCCTCAGGCTGGGAGCCGACGAAGTGGTTATTTCCCGCAATGCCAATGAAATGGCGGCTCACGCATCCAGCTTTGACTTTATACTGGATGCCGTTTCTGCGGATCATGATATCGGGGCGTATATCCAACTGCTCCGGCGGGACGGCAATCTGACGCTGGTTGGCGC
>JAJZEY010000386.1 GCA_021805585.1 Planctomycetota bacterium | reverse complement strand
CCTTTTTCAGCAGCGCAAGCACCCGCCGATCGACAACAATCGCGTATTTTTTTGCGCCCGCCTGTAATGGATGCCCAACCGTTCCAAAAGGCACTCCAGCCAAAAGCGGCGGACCGCCGCCGAAAAGTTTTACATTGCCACCACTGTAAAACACCAAAGTCGGTTCGATATAACCCGCCGCCGCCAGATGGTAACCGCGCTGGGCCAGCAATTGCATTTCCATTCCGGCACGGCGGCTTATGGCAATCTGCCGAATGGCCGGTAGTGAAATGGAATCGGCCAGCAACAGCGCCACAGCAAAGGTAAACACCGTGACAAACGGCCAGGCTGGACGATTCCAACTCATGGCACCCGCCACACCCACGGCAATCAGCGCTGCGGCGGTAGGAACCACAAATTTGAATTCCGTACCATGCAATGGCACCAACAGCTTCCAAGCGGCAACGACCGCGAAAAGCCCCAGAAAAATCCAGATTGCCATCCAGACCCAGCGCGCGGCGGCAAACCAGGCCGCCCCCAGGACGTCGGTCATGCGATGCCAGCTTTGCACCAGTGTGTCGGCACAAAGAATAATGAGTGGAATATATAAAGGCAGCACATATTGCACCATTTTTGTGGCAATACATTCAAAAACAATCCAGGCAGGGACAATCCAGGCCAGAAGGAACTGATAAGCCGTGCGATCAAGCACTATGGCGGTTCAGCCATGCACGCGGCGAAATAAATGGTAGGCCCCGGGAACCAGAAGGACGCTCCAAGGCCAGAACGTGACCCAAATTGTAACCAGATAAAACCCAGGCGGTGCCCCATGATGCTGCAAACCGGAAGTGGTGCGCTGCACAAGATTCTGATTCAACATTTCGGTTATCAGCCGGCCTTGTGTAGCCAGCCAGGCGGCGATAAACCATGGACATATCAAAATAAGAAGGAATATCAATCCGCGGATCGGTCGCAAATTGCCCACCCATCGCCAATTGCCACCCCCCACCGCCGCGGCCAGCAGTTTTGAAAGCGAACCAAACGGCTTTCTAAAATCGGCCTTTCTAAATTCGCCGGGCAAGCGGCCAGTGAAAATGGAAAGGGCCAGAACCGTGCACAGCACGAATATGGGCGTCACTCCCTTGGTAAGAATACCCGCCGCCATTGCCGCCCAGAAGGCGATCGCCATTTTTCTGGAAAATTTCCCGGCGGCGGCGGGTGAAGCCTGATTCAGCAGTTGTCCATCTTCCATGTTTTCCAAAGTATGAACCTGCGGAAGAAGTTGTGCCGGTGCCACCGAGCGATTCCAGGCATCCCATGCCGACCAGAGACATCCCATGGTCAGCGTGGTGAAACAGATCATGACCGAATCGGCGGTGGCCAGACGGGATTCCGCGAAAAAAAGAGCGGTGACGGATAGCATAAGGGCGGCCAAAAGCCCGGTCAGGCGACCAAAGCGCTTGCCAGCTATCCAGTAAACCAGTATCAGCGTCATCGAACCGAAAATAACGCTGGGCAGCCGGGCAGCCATGGTATTGATGCCGAATATTTTATAGCTGATGTCCATAAGCCAGTAGATGACTGGCGGTTTGTCCGGCCGCAGGACACCATCAAAACGCGGCACAATGAAATTTCCACTGTTAAGCATTTCGCGAGCTGCCTGGGCGAAACGCGGTTCGTCACGGTCAAACAGCGGAATGCGGCCAATCCCCGGAAAATAAAGGGTACACGCAAGAAGCAGAATCAGCAGAATATCTTCCCAGGTCCACCATCGGGGGGCCATTCTTTTTTTTGTTTGTTCCACGCACGCATCCTGAACGCCAAAATCCAATCAACCGGTTAAGAATATAGGCGGGTTGTGCGGGCAGGGCCAGTCCCCGGACCTGCAACGGCAGGAAGCCGGTTCAACTTGCCCCAGTTGCCAGCCCCGGCATGACCGGTATCGCCGCCCGGCTTTCCGCCGGGGTGTACCGTTCACCGATGCTGTAATGCACCGGAACTCCGTCCTTGGTATGCAGCAAATAATAGCCGCCGCGGTCCACGAGTTCTTCATAAGGTCCAAGCACGCACTTACCCATGGGCGTCGGAATAGTGAGCAGGGGCACACGTGTGCCGGGCGCGGAAGCCAAAGCGCGCAATATAAATTGGCTTTCCGGCAATGTCAGCCGATGCTGGGGCAGAGTGCCATCAGGGAACGGATGAATAAGATAGTACGGTTTGACGGTTACCCGCCCGCTGTCCAACCGATCATACATATCGGTAATAATGGCAGCATCGTTGTTAATCCCGCGAAACAGCGGATGCTGTGTCATCATGAGAGGTGGACGCGCCGGTGTCAGCCGGACAAGAATATCCAAGACTTCAAGCAGCACAGGCGTTACTTCTCGCGGATGCACGACATGCAGAATATAGGAATTCGGGGCAAGGTCGGCAATGGCCTTTTGCAGTGCGGTGTTGCGCATCAGCCGGTTCGGATACCAGACCGGCTCCCGCGTGTGAATACAAACAGTAATGCGTCTGGAAACACGCTGATTCAGCCGTTTGACGCGGTGGGCCAGATGGGTAAGCACGCCAGCACCCACTGCCAGCGGGTCACCGCCGCTTAGGATAATTTCACGCAGCTCGGCCAGCCGGGGTGATGTTTCCGCCTGGTCAAACATGGCGTCAATTTCGGCATGGGTAATGGTGCCCGGCGTCACATCGCGATTCTTCAGATAGCAGTAGCGGCACAGCCCACTGCAAAAGTCGGTGACGCGCAACAGGCTTTCGT
>JAJZEY010000323.1 GCA_021805585.1 Planctomycetota bacterium | reverse complement strand
CGCCGCCCAGGTTGCTGGCCTTTACCGCCGAACCGACGGCAACTGGTCTGCTGACCGACACGCAGCAGGACCTGATTCAACGCGGCCTGCGTATCGCGCATATTCATGTGCGGGAGGTCATGATGCCGTGGAACCGCGTTATCGGCGTGCCGGTGAATATCAGCCGCCGCGGTTTTGAAGCCATGGTGCGGCATTACCATGTCTCGCGCATGCCGGTGCTGGGGCGGTCGGCCCAGGATGTGCTGGGGCTGGTGGATGTGATAGATGCCATCGGAAGCACCGGCGAATTGCAATTACGCCACCATTTAAAACCGGCACTGACGCTGCTTGGCGAACAATCCGTGCGTACCGCCATTCGGCTGATGCAGGCGGCGCGCCAAACGATTGGGGTTGTGGTAAACCGCCAGGGACAGGCCATAGGCCTGGTGACAATGAAAGACCTTGTGGAAGAACTGCTGGGGGATCTGCAAAGCTGGTGACGCCCCGTCTCGGCCTGCGGCCGATGGCCGGCCGGCAACCGGTACAAGACCCACGCCGCAGTATTTTCCCGGCATCCCTTGCCCGCAAATCGTTATTCACGGAAAATAGGTGTATGACAAATAGACACACACAGGTGGCGATTATGGGTTGCGGGCCTGCCGGATCAACGGCAGCGGCGCTTCTGGCCGGGGGGGGGCTGACCGTTCGCGTGCTGGAGGCCGGCGCGCATCCGCGGCACCATATTGGCGAATCGCTTCTGCCCGGGAGCATGCCGATTCTTGATCAAACAGGCCTGCGGCGGGATTTTATGGAGGCCCACCATCAGCATAAATTCGGTGCCCGCTTTTTTGATCCGGTCAGCGGAGATATGCGGACATTCGAATTCGCTTCGCTGGCCAATGGCGATCCGCCCCCCGCCTTTCAGGTTATTCGTTCCGTTTTTGACCGGCAGTTGCGCGATACGGCCATTGCCAATGGCGCGGAAATTCTGGAAAACCGAACCGTTGTGGATGCCGAATTTTCGGCAAACACCGTCCGCCTCCAATGTGCCGATGGAACCTCTTACACCGCTGATTTTCTGCTGGACGCTTCCGGTGCTGCGGGTTTCATGGCCCGGCGGATGGGCACTAGAGAAATGCTGCCGGATTTTGGCCGACTTGCGATTTACAACTATTTCCATCATTTGCCCGCCGCCACCGAAAATGAGCGGCAATACATTACCATGCACATGATTCCCCATGGCTGGATATGGTGCATTCCCCTGCGTGACGGCAGTACCAGCATAGGGACCGTGCTGGCCCGGAACGGAATTGTAAAAAATCTGGACCTTCGCGGGCAATTTATGGCGGCGGTTGCCCAATCTCCGACTCTGCACAGCCGCATTGCCCGCGCCAGTCCGCCCACCGATTGGCGCGTTGCCTCGGATTACAGCTACCGCTGCCTGCAAAAAACCGGGCCGCGATTCATGCTGATTGGGGATGCGGGTGGATTCCTGGACCCGATTTTCTCCAGCGGGGTGCATCTGGCGCTTACATCCGCAAGCTTGGCCGCTGCGGCCGTTATGGAATTTTTAGCCTCCGGTGCAACCGACAAAATAAACGATTATTCAGAAACGATGGATCAGGGGCTGGCGGTGTTTGAATCATTTGTCGGACGATTCTATCAGCGAGATCTGGTGCGGAATCTGTTTTTTGCGCCGCACCAGCCTGTGGCGGCGCGGCAGGCGATTATCGGGATTCTAAGTGGGGATGTGTGGAACCGGTCCAATCCACTCGTCAACGCGATCCTTTCCCGCCGTGATAAAACCGGAACCGTTGATGGAGCGAATCAGGCGAATGGGTCCCACACATTGTCGGCCGCTCCGGGCTCTGGCGTATGAACGATTTAGCGAATCAGCATGCACGCGGCACCGGCGCACCGGCGGCGGAGGTAGCCGTTACCGGCATCGGCATGGTCACCTGTGCTGGAGCGGATGTTGCCACAACCTGGGCCGCAATTCGCGGCGGGCACGATCATTTGGCCCCGTGGCGGGGATCTCTTCCCGCGGCGCTGCGGCAAATTCGCGTCGCCCAGTGCCCCACACCGCCTTGCCCGGACGATCTGAAGCCGGCTTTCTGGGACCGCCTGGCACGCACCCAACAGCTTGCGTGCTCCGCGGCGGATGAGGCTCTTAAATCCGCCGGGTTGCCGCGGACGCTGGCCTTTCTGGGCGAAACTATCGGCTGTTTTCTGGCCACCACGGTTTGCGGCATGGACCACAACGAAGAATTTTACGCCGCCTTCCGCACCGATCCCGCCTCGGCGGATTCAAGCCTCATGCGACGCATTCAGCCCTGCGAAGCATTGGATTTGCTGCGCAGGCGCCACCGGATTAACGGCCCCCTTTATATGAATTTGACCACATGTGTTGGCTCCGCCATGGCCCTTGGCGCGGCCGTGGATGCCATTCGTCTGGGCAAAATATCCATGGCACTGGCCGGCGGGACCGAGTCGCTTTGCCGCCTGATTATTTCCGGGTTTAACAGTTTAAAACTGGTAGCCGCGGACGGCTGCCGCCCGTTTGACCAGAACCGCCGCGGCATTACCCCGGGCGAGGGGGCCGCGTTTCTGATATTGGAATCTTGCCGGCATGCCGCACAACGCGGGGCGCGGCCGTTGGGGTATATCCGCGGTTTTGCCGCCACTTGCGATGCGTTTCATATCACCAAACCGGACCCCGCCGCCGCCCAGGCGCAGCGCGCCATTGAACTGGCCTTCGCCGATGCGGGCCTGACTGC
>JAJZEY010000308.1 GCA_021805585.1 Planctomycetota bacterium | reverse complement strand
CGGAAGTTTCGGCTTGTTTTCGGACGCGCCGGTGACCCGCCAAAGGTTTCCGCCATATCCAAACAGCACGGTTTAGCGCATGGTTTGCCCTTCCTTCGGCGCTTAGTTTTCATACTTAAAAAGAACCGGAAAAGGACCGGAAAATGCCCTTCTCCGGGAATAAGGCTCGCCTCCGCGATTCCCGGATCAGGCCACAGGACACCCGCACGAAAGTCCAGCGGACCGTCCAAACCCAACAGGGCGCGAACAGTCACGCACCGCCAGTGGGCAGCGGAATGGCGGCACTGCCATGGACCGCAGGCGCTTTTATGGGTCGATCGGGCATAAGGTACAGGGCCGCAGCGCAGGCAATAATAATGGCCCCCAGAATCAGCGTTATGCCAAGCCAGCGGCGATTTTCCCGGCGAAAGCGCTCGAACATCGGTGCGCGGCCGGCAAGGACGGAAATAAGAAAGAAAAAGAAAAAGGCCGCCAGCATTTTAATGCCGAAAATCATCTGCCAGACCGGTGTTTTTTCCGGGGTGTCAATGACCACCATCAGCCAGTAAATTCCCGACCCGATCTGCGCAAGAATAGCGATGCCCAGGGCCATCCGCCATGGTTTGTTGATCCTGTTCCACAATTCCCGCTGCTGCTCGGCGGGCATCGCGGCCATCGCCGGCACTCTGAAAAGCCGCATGAACGCGACGGCACCGATCAGCAGCACGGCTGACGAAATATGCGTCCAGCGCATCAGAATATTCCAGAACAGATGGTGTGACATCGGCAGGCTCCGCAGGAAAAAGGATATTTGCCCAAGGCCCACCGGATGGGCCGTTCCACACGGCAGTTTACTGGAATTGTGGCGGCTTGGGCCAGTGTGACACCGAATAGCGCGGCGCTCAACGCCCCTTGCGATCATGTTTTGGCGGCAATAATGGCGGCAAGCCGTCCGCGGGCGGCGGCTAGAATTTTATCCGCTTCATGGGAGGTAACGCCGCGAACGTGCATGACCAGGCCGCGTTTGACATTTCCCCCCGCAACCTCCAGCAGGTCCAGGGCCGCATTGCGTTCCAGGCCGGTAATTTGATGAATAATTCGTGCGGCACGATCGCGAAGTTTGGTATTTTTGGATGCGTCCAGATCCACCATCAGATTACCGAAAACTTTTCCGAGCTTCACCATCGCCAGTGTGGAAATGGTATTGAGCACCAGTTTGGTTGCGGTGCCCGCCTTGAGCCGTGTCGAACCGGTAATAACTTCCGGGCCGGTCGGCAGGCAAATATACAAATCCGCCTCGGCGCTTATGTGGCAGCGGTCTGTGCAGGCTAAAAAAATTGTTTTTGCGCCGCTCCGCCGGGCTTGTGCGATGGCACCATGAACAAACGGCGTGGTGCCGCCGGCGGCAATTCCCACGACCACATCATCCGGGCCGGTCTGCTGATCCAGAATAGCGCGCTGGCCGCGGGCCGCTTCATCCTCCACATTTTCAATTGAAGCGGTCAGTGCCGCGGGTCCGCCGGCGATAATCCCCACCACGCGGCCGGGTTCAAGGGAAAATGTAGGCGGGCATTCGGCGGCATCCAGCACGCCAAGCCGTCCGCTGGTGCCGGCACCCACATATATCAATCGGCCGCCACTGGCCAGGGCGGCTGCGGCAAAATCAACGGCGATCGCAATTTGGGCGGATTGACTGGCGACCGCGGCGACGGCCTGCTGATCGGCGCGGTTCATTAGCAGCACCGCTTCGAGGGTGGAAAGACGGTCCAGTTCGTCGGATTCCGGATTGCGTTGTTCGGTATGAATATGGCTTCGGTCGGGAATCATGGTCTAAGCAACTTTCAGCAGGGCGTCGGGTTTTAGGGTACCGCTTCCCGTCGGCGGTTCAAACCGCCGCCGTGGTGCCTGCGGGAGACGGTATTTTCAAAAAATTGCCCAGCAGGGTATAGCCTTCGGGAGTTAAAAAACTTTCCGGATGGAACTGCACGCCGTGCAGCGGCCAGAAGGTATGCCGCACGCCCATAATTTCATTTTCTTGAGTCCATGCGGATACGATAAAGTCCGATGAAAGTGTTCCGGGCCGTATAACCAGGCTGTGGTAGCGGGCCGCCTGGAATGGATTGGCCAGGCCGGCAAAGACGCCAAGATTGTCATGAAACACGGGCGACGTTTTGCCGTGCATAAGCCGCCAGTTGCGTTCCACAACAGCGCCAAACGTATGGCCAATACACTGGTGGCCAAGACAAACACCCAGAATGGGAAGATGAGGCGCGAAGTGCCGCAGGATGTCATTGCTGATACCGGCTTGGCGCGGCGTGCAGGGTCCGGGTGAAATAATGATTTTCGCCGGGTGAAGGTCTTCTATTTCCGCAATGGTGATTTTGTCATTACGGATCACCTGAATGGGAATTTCCGCCGCGATTTCACCTATGCGCTGCACAAGGTTGTAAGTGAAAGAGTCGTAGTTGTCGATCAGTAAAATCATAACAGGGATTATACCCGCGATTGGCTGTGGGTGAAGCGGAAGCGGGGTGCCGATGATCTATGCGGATTCGCCGTATCGTTTGCCTGCAAAAATATACAGGGGTGCGGCAACCATACCGGAGAGGACCGGGCAAATGCGGTTACATTTTGCGGTTCAAGGATGCCTGAAGGCCCGCGGTCGTGGGCCGCGTTCAGGTCAACGAGAAATTGGCCGTTGGCAACAGACTGCTTTAGCTGCCCCACCGCGCATTGACATGCGAATTCATTCTAAGCTCAACCGGGAGGTGAGGTACTCC
>JAJZEY010000306.1 GCA_021805585.1 Planctomycetota bacterium | reverse complement strand
ATTTGCCTGCCAATTCTCGGCTGCAAATACAAGTCAGTGACCGAGCACCAGTGGCCGCGCCGCAACCGATCGCCGGTGCGTGAGAGTTTATTTGGCTTGGTTTTACGTGCCGCGGGCCTTGCTTCCGGCTGCGGGACTTATGACGAACCGCGGATTTTGCCAATTGCGCGGATAGGAGTGACGGACCATATCCGCGGAACTCATTTTCAAATTACATTTACTTGTGCGCTGTCGCATCATAATTTCAGGGTTCGGCAACTTGGAACAAGCGATTGATAGAGGATTCTGGCATGCCGGGACCCCTGACTTTTTGTTGCGACCGAGCACTAGCCGCCCCGGCCCGGCTTTTTGCCGTTACCCAGGTGGCATGAATAGCTGATCCCCTGCTTTTCGAAATACCGCTGATGGTATTCTTCCGCGGGGTAAAATGTTTTTGCCGGTTCCACCGCCGTCACAACTGTGTCTGCATAATCCCCGCCGGCGTTTCGCCGCGCAATTTCCGCTTCCGCCAATGCCTTCTGGCGCGGCGAATGATAAAAAATGATGCTGCGGTACTGCGTGCCGTAATCCGGGCCCTGGTGGTTAAGCGTGGTCGGGTCATGCGTGTCAAAAAAAATAGCCAGCAACCGGCTGTAATTTACCACGGCGGAATCAAATGTAATTCGCACCACTTCCGCATGGCCGGTGGTATCCGTGCAAACCGCGCGATAGGTTGGGTTTTCCAGCGTACCGCCTTCGTAGCCGACTTTTACATCCAAAACGCCGGGGACCTTGCGGAACTCCGCCTCGGTTCCCCAAAAGCAGCCGCTGCCGAAATCCGCAAGTTCCTGGTTTACGCTATTGGCCATCGTATGCTCCTGAAAGCCGTCCCGCAGCCAGCGCTCCGTCAAGCCCGCAAATAACGATTGAGTGGCTGGCAATACACGATTTTAGTCGTAACCAGGGCGGATTTCTTTACACTTTAATATGCCGTCGGCGGCCAATTTTACCGGCGCTGATAATGCCGCACCACATCGCGAAGCATCAGCAACAGCTCGCCGGCAACAGCCAGAGACATGCCATACAAAAAGCCGAGGACGGACGACACCGCCAGGCCGGGAGCAATGTGTACGCCCAGATAATATAGTACAATGACTGCCAGCGACACCGCCGCACCAGTGCCCGCCGCCAGAACTCCAACAACGCGCATGCCGCCACCCATCCACCAGAAAACCGGGTAATCGGGTACGGCTGGCCTCGCCGGTGCCACTGGCTGGTGGGCCATGCGCCAGCGGGCAAAGCAAGCCGGGCACAACTTACGGCCGTCCAGTGGATTTTTAGCCTCTGCATCGGATATTTGAATTCCGCATTCCGCACATTTTTGCATGTCAGCCAATCTCCAGTCGCATGGCGTCGCGCTTGCATCGCGTTGCGAGTGCTATGTTTTATTCCCACAACAATCCAAATGGCCGAACTGTCGGGTCCAGGCTCGCCCGCCCCTCTTATCCGCATCTGCCGCTGCGATTGTACCAATATTCATGATTTTTGAAGTCACGCGATTGAGGCGTGTTGGAAAAATTGTCACATTCCACTTTATATCGGTTGTGCCGCCGCTTTACGCCATTAATCACTGTGGATAGTATCTTTATTCATGGTCGATCTGGCAGACGGTGAATCCTACTTTATGCAAGGCTCCGGGGCTAAGCCTTACGAGCTTAAAAATATGGGCGGCGTTTACTCCTGCTCCTGCCCGGCGTGGCGGAACCAGTCCAAACCCATTGAAAAACGCACCTGCAAGCATTTGCGAAAACTACGCTCCGACGCGGCGGAGGAAGCCCGCATCGGTGGGACCGGCACGCCGCCCTTACCCACCGGGGGGAAAACCGCCCCCGCCCAAACGTCTCGCCCCGGTGCGCCGGTGCTTCTGGCGGAACCTTGGGACGGCCGGCTTAACCCCACGGACTGGTGGATGTCCGAAAAACTCGATGGCGTTCGGGCCTACTGGGACGGCAAACAGTTTCTCTCCCGTCTGGGTAATCTTTACCATGCTCCGGATTGGTTCATCAGCGGCTTGCCTGCCCACCCCCTGGATGGCGAATTATTTCTGGCCCGCAAATCTTTTCAGCAAACCGTCTCGATTGTCCGCCGCCAGGATAAATCGGATCATTGGAAGCGGATACGGTTCCTGATTTTCGATGCCCCTTCCCACCCCGGCCCCTTTGAGGATCGCCTGAAGGCATTGGACTCTTTAACGTCCCTTGCCCATGCCACGGTCCATCCCCACTTCCGGTGCACCGGGCCGTCCCATCTGAAGGATGAACTCGCCCGCATTGAATCCTTGGGCGGTGAGGGTCTGATGCTTCGCCAGCCGCGATCCATGTACGTGGTTGGTCGCTCGGCCACGCTCCTTAAAGTCAAATCCTTTCTTGATGATGAGGCGGTTGTCGTGGCCCACCAGGCCGGCACGGGGCGGCATAAAGGCCGCCTGGGAGCCTTGCTGGTGCGATTAGCCAATGGCACGGAATTTTCCATCGGTACGGGCTTTTCCGACTTGGAAAGGGAGAACCCGCCGCCCGTGGGTGCCACGGTTCTGTTCCGCTACCAGGAACTTTCCGATGGCGGAGTGCCTCGGTTTCCGTCCTTCTCCAGCGTTCGCGATGACATGTAACGTCCGTTAATACCGCATTTTAACCGCGGGCCTTGGTTCCGGCTGCGGGGCTTATGATGAACCGCGGATTTCGCCAATTGCGCGGATAGAAGTAACAAAACCGTGGCCGCCGAACG
>JAJZEY010000250.1 GCA_021805585.1 Planctomycetota bacterium | reverse complement strand
CTATGGCATTGCTTTTTACGTGCTTGCAGGCCAGCCAGACAAATTCCATATCCGCCCACTGTGCATCTGTTGGCGCAACTTTGGAAACCACGCGACAGGCTTCCTTATTGAATCCGCGCATATCCGTCTCTTGCACCAGCATCCCACCCGCCACACTTCGGAAATCTAACCTGTGGGCAGGAACCGCATTTGCCGGTCCGGTGGCAAGCAGCCGACAATCCGCCCAGCGGCTTTGCAGCATGGCCAGTGCCGCGGGCTGGAAATCGGGCGCAATCAGAACCTCTAAAAATCGCTTGCCCTGAACAATGCTTTGGGCGGTCGGAACATCCACCGACCGGTTCAAAGCCACAATACCGCCGAAAGCCGCTATCGGATCGCCGGCGTAAGCCAGATCAAACGCTTCCGCCGGGGAATCTGCGGTGGCACAGCCACAGGGGTTGGCATGTTTAATAACAGCCGCGGCCGGCCTGGTGAACTCGCGCACCAGCCCCAGGGCGGCGTCCGCGTCCAGCAGGTTAATCCAGGAAAGTTCCTTACCATGCAATTGTCTGGCGGCGGCAACGCCTTCTGGCGGCCGCGATGCCGCGTAGAAAGCTCCGCGCTGATGCGGGTTTTCACCATAGCGCAATAACTGAACGCGGCTTAAATCCGCGATTAACTGCGGAGTCAGGCCTGCAAGCTCGGCGGATTCCGGATTCTTGGATGCAAAATAATGCCGCGATATATACGCATGAATCGCCGCGTCATATTGTGCCGTGCGACCGAAAGCCCACATGGCCAGATCCAGGCGAAACGCATGGGTAGTGCCCCCCTTGTGGGCACGCATGATTTTCAGCAATTTTTCATATTGAATCGGATCCGTCACGACGGCCACACTGCGATGGTTTTTGGAAGCGGATCGAACCATTGCCGGACCGCCAATATCAATATTTTCAACCGCATGATCAAACGGGCACGCGGGATCGGCGGTAACTTTTTCAAACGGATACAAATTCACCACCAGCAGATCAATCGGTGAGATGCCATGGTTCCGCATCGCCTGCTGATGTGACGGAGCGTCGCGCAGCGCCAGAAGTCCACCATGCACGGCCGGATGAAGGGTTTTAACCCGGCCATCCATCATTTCCGGAAAGCCGGTCAGATCCGCCACATCGCGGACGGGCAAACCCGCCTCCTGAATCGCCCGTGCGGTACCACCCGTTGAAATAAGCTCCACATTAAATTCCCGCACCAGCGCGGTCGCAAGCTCCACCAGGCCAGATTTGTCAGAAAGGCTTAAAAGGGCGCGGCGAACAGGCACAATGTCGGGGGAATCCATCGTTAATATCCGTTATTAAAGTAACAGGCGGGAATGTCCCGGAAAGTCGAACAGGCGCCAAGTTTTCGGCGATTGGCCGCAATTCTGGCCAAGTGGCGGCCGGCAGCATTGTCGAAGCGCAAAACATTTGCCGGGCGATGCGCTTATGAATTGTGCGGTATCACTCCGACACGGCAATGTATTGCAGGCAAGCCGTTGGGATGCCGCAAGGTTGTCGAGCGGGTTACCACTGCCGTCGAGGTTTAATTGCCGCGACACGACCATACTTAGACGCAACAAAAATTGTCGGCGTGGTCGCGTTGTATGCGAAAAATTTTGCGCCGTTTAATACCGCACTATCCGTAACCCGGCCGGAGCCAATGTTGATCATCTTCAGATTACCTGAAACGGTGGACGCATAAATTGTGGCACCCTTCCGCGCGACAATGCGCGCAACGCCCGGTACCGGGCCCCACAGAATTTTTCCATTGCTGGAATTCAGGCTGAATAAGCCCTTTCCACCGGTGATGATAAGCAGCTTCTTTCCGGAGATTCCCGCACGGTGCGCCAAGATACCAGGCAAATGCCGTACCCATGGTGAAACACCGGATTGGGGGTCCACGGCGTAAAGATTATTATCCAGACAGGGAACAAAGGCCAGAGAATCATTGGCCGTAAGCGGGGCACGAATGCCGCCTTCCAGGGTGCGCTTCCAGCCATGATTTCCGTCAGTCGGAATACGGCCCCAAAGATAGCCGAGCCGCGAACCAAATATAACCGTGGAACTCGCCACCACCGGCGTGGAAATATAGGAGTCGCCCGGCGAATCTTCCGTCCATTCAGGAAAGAAAGGCGGAACGGCGGAAAGGGCATTGAACCCTTCGTTCAGCGAACCAATCAGCAGGCGGCTTCCCGGTATCAGCACCGGATATGTGCCGGGTGGAAAAGGCAGTTTGGCCTGGGTTTGGGTAGCGCCTGTGCGCGTATTAAGGTAGTGGGCCGCGCTGCTGGAAAGGACAATAATCTGGTGCGGGCCGGAAACGACCGGTCGCGATATTGCCGCATTCATGCCATGAATCTGCCGTGTCCAGCGGACTGTGCCGTTAGATGCGTCAATGGCCACGATGTAGCTCTTGCTGGTAAGTACATACACCATATCTCCGACGTGCCAGAGATTCACGACATGGTCACGATTGGATGACGAGAGTCCGATGGGCGTCTGCCAGCGCAACTGCAGGTTCGCCGCGCTGGAGGTGGCCCGCGAAAGAAGCGGCACCGCATAGGCTTTACCCGTTGCCGCCCGACAAACCGCGGATGCCAGCAGCACCACGGCAATACACGCAACCCCGGAAAACCACCGTGGCATAACACTTCTGGCATTGGAACGCTTCATTGAACACTCCTCGCAGCATGAACGTATGTATACGACCGAACGTTTCCGGCCGGCATCCGTGCGGGCCAACGCACC
>JAJZEY010000525.1 GCA_021805585.1 Planctomycetota bacterium | reverse complement strand
CGGCAACTGATGCGGTTGGGTCGGCCTGAGCTGGTCAAAACGCTGATAGACAGCCTTGGTCGCCACCCCCATTGGTGGCATAAACAGGACCACGTAAAGCCAGTCATAAAACGGCAACTGCGTCATTTTTTCCCCCCGGCCGCGGCATACCGCCGATTCACAGTGAATAAAAAAGGGCACATCGCTGCCCAAGCGGGCCGCCAGATTGGCCAAGGCATCGTCCGAAAGGTCAGTTCGCCACATCCGGTTCAAGGCCAATAGCGTAGCCGCCCCATCTGAACTTCCCCCGCCCAGACCTCCGCCAGCAGGCACCACTTTGTGCAACTGAATGTTCGCCCCCGCCGCGTGACCGGTTTCCGCGGCGAGCAACAGTGCCGCCCGACCGACAAGATTGTCATGAAGATCGGCAGATATGTTCCCGCACACTCCCGTCACCTGAAGCGACAATTCCGCCGCCGGAGAAATAGTCAGCGTATCGTAAAGCGAAATCGGCACAAACCAGGAATCGATATCGTGAAACCCGTCGGGACGGGGTGGATACACGATCAGTCCCAGGTTCAGCTTTGCTGGCGCAAAAATACGCAAGCTGCCATTCGGCAGGATCGTTAATCGCTGGCCGGTTCGGGTTGTAACAGTATGGTGTTCACGCGAATTATCGATCATAAAAGGTCGGTTCATCTGCCTGTTCAGTCGGAATCACCTGTCAGATTCCAATAGCTATCGTCCGGCCGCGACGGCCGAAGCGTGGCATATTCTACCTTCTAGGCGCAAAAGAAAAATGCCGCCCGTTCTGCCGGTGGCCAGCGTGGCCCCGAATTCGGTCGAATATCGCCTGTCGCACCGCCATATTGATTAAAAATCTGACGATCTAATCCCGGAAATCTGCAAAATTTTTGAATGTACGTTATACTTACGACAGATTTGGCACGCCAGTTGCTTGCCAGCGGAGCCACGGTTTTTAGAGACATGGGTACGCCTGATGCGTTTTGACTCGTCCATGAACATGCGAATGAACCAGCAGATGAAGCTGGTCCCGCGGATGATTCAATCCAT
This sequence comes from Planctomycetota bacterium, assembly GCA_021805585.1. The sequence continues at coordinate 1,723 of JAJZEY010000525.1, read as the reverse complement.
GGAAATCTTGCAGTTGTCCATCATGGAACTCGAAGAACGGATCGATGAAGAACTTTCCGCGAACCCGGTTCTGGAAAAACTCGATTCCCCCTATGACTCCGGACCAGACAATACCACCGTCGCCGGGATGCCTGCCGAATCCTCGCCCCCAACTGAAGAAGCACCCGCCAGCATTGAAACACCACCCGACCTGGGCTGGGAAGATGGGCTGTTCGGCAATCGTATTGGCAAAATAAATCGCGGCGAAGATGGCCGCGACCCCAAAATGGAAGCGATGGCCAATGCCGCCGCCCGCAGTGCTTCCCTGGAGGAAGAACTCTTAAGCCAATGGAACCTGCTGGACATGGATGAAGCCACTATGGCCGCCGGCCGCGTCCTGATCGACTGGGTAGATGAGGATGGATTCATCCGCGACAGTATGGATACGATATGCCGACAGCTACCTGCTGGCGTTCGCCGGGATGATGTGGAGATGGCGATTACACTTCTACAAAAAAGGCTCGAACCGCCTGGAATCTGTGCCCGCAACATGCAGGAATGCCTGTTGTTGCAGTTGGACGCCCTGGCGCGTGAGAATGGTGCTCCGGACCTGACTATTCCACGGGAACTGGTGAGTCATCATTTAGAAGACCTGGAAATGAACCGGCTGCCGCAGATTGCCCGCAAGTCCGGTTATTCGCTGGAACAGATCAACCAGGCGCGGGCATTTATGGCCCGACATTTAACCCCGCGCCCCGGTCGTCTGTTGGTCAGTGCCCCAGTGCCCGCAATCACGCCAGATGCGATTATCGAACTTGACGACCAGACCGGCGAATATACCATTCGGCTGACTGACGACCGCATTCCACGCCTGTGCATAAACGACGTCTATACCAGAATGGCCCGTACCAAAGCTGTCGACACCAAAACACGACAGTTCCTTTCCGGAAATATCCGCAATGCCCGCTGGCTGATTGATTCCATCGCCCAGCGGCGCAATACCCTGTTAAGGGTGCTGCGCGTTGTGGTGGATCGGCAACGGGATTTTATCGACTTTGGTCCCGAACACCTTAAACCTCTGCCCATGACCAGTGTCGCCGACCAGCTTGGCATTCACGTGGCGACCGTCAGCCGGGCGGTGGCGGAAAAGCATATCCAGACGCCCCGTGGTGTATTTCCACTGCGCCAGTTTTTCACCGGTGGCATGGAAAACGCCGCGGGTGAATCCATGAGCTGGGATGCGGTAAAAGCCCGCCTGCTCGACCTGATTGAACACGAAGATAAAAAAAATCCACTCAGCGACGATGACCTTGTAGACAAACTGAAGGAACAGGGAATCACGCTCGCGCGCCGCACCGTAGCCAAATACCGCAAACTCTGCAAAATAGCTCCCGCCCGCCGCCGTCGCGAATTTTAATCTGCCCGCCCAATCGTTTGCCATTTTATCCCGCATTCCGGCCCCTGAAGCCCTATGCCTTTTGGTGTCCGCGAAAATATTTTTCTAAATTCGCCTCAATTTCATCGGCATTTCATGTTTGGCCGATAGGATGCCCCGGTCAAGTGTGGAATGATTGGCGTACGGCCAACCGTTTGAATTCCATTCAAGAAAGGACGCCGTCGAATGAATCTGAATCGCATTGAACAGAAGCATCATGCCATTACACGGGCCGCCATGCCTTCAACCGCTGGCCAACGCATGTTGAACAAGGTGCCGGAAGTCACCGTTTTGTTCTGGATTATTAAG
>JAJZEY010000077.1 GCA_021805585.1 Planctomycetota bacterium | reverse complement strand
CCATTGGCGTTCCTTCGCGCGTTTGCGGTTTTATTTTAAATCTCATAAGGACATATCGCCCAAGAACGCAACGTGATTTTTCAATGGTGATGCGGCAACGGCGTGGACCAGCCGTTTGTCCGCGGTAATCATGACTCCCGAAGCCCGCACAGCCAAGGCCAGATAAAGGCAATCGTAAATACTCCGATCAGTTCGCATGGCCAGTTGCAACGCGGAATCCGTCAAATCAGAGGCGGGAGTCTTCATCAGCGGCAAGCCGTCCGCATCCGCCAGCAAGTCCATCGCTTCGCTGGATTCCATTTCCCCCCGTCGGTGCCGCTTCCATATAACACTGGCGACTTCAACGGTGATAAAATCCGGAGCACAAAGCGTGGCGGCGCCGGAAAGTATTTTTCGTGCAATCGTCGCATGTTCTTCCGCAAAAAATGCTGCCGCGACCACACTGGCATCGATAATCAGCGTTTTCATCGCGCACGATCCGCACGGATGAGACCCACGCTGCTGGAGAATCTGCGGCCCGCAAGCCGGGCATCCCATCGCTCAAACATTCTTGCTACCGCGTCCCCTTCAACTCCGACGGACCGTTCAATAAGCATGCGGGCCTCTTTCTGCAAAGATCGTCCGCTGCGTTTGGCATTACGCTTGAGGCGCTTAACCACCCCGTCATCCAGCCCGCGAATGAGAATATCCGGCATACAACACCCGACCTTTCGTAAACCAACATCATGATAGCGAAACGATAGCATCATGTCCAGCCTGCCCATTTGTGCCGGCGTTGACGATTTTGTCCCCCGTGCCGCGGGGGCAGGCAAGATGCCTGCATTACGCGCGGTCACGGGGAACGCGAAACGGTGACATCCATCGTTTTCAGGTTTGCACAGGCTTTTTGGCGACCGGGCGGGTTAAAACCGGGTTTTAAGGACATGCGGAAATCTGCCTGTTGTTGCGGCCACCGGAATGGGGCACTTACCTTCCGCAAATCGATTTGTCGGTCTACTTGGATTCCTTGATCAGCCGTGGATCGAAATTGATTGGCTGTTTCGGGCTGATCATGATTTTTGAGAAATCATGATGCGCGGGGTTTAAAAGGTAATTCCACTCGCTGGGGACAATTACGCTGGGCAGCCGCAGGACTGCCGAATTTCCGGTGGCGGCCCACGTATCGCCGATTTGCTGGTTTGTTTTTAGCGTCGGCGACCTGCGCCATATCCTTGGAAGTCTGGCCGGATCAAATGTTATTGCCAGGGATTCGTCAAAGGTTACTTCAAAAATCACGTAGCGTTTCATTAAATCCGGAGCCTGTAAATGCACCAGCATTTCCAGGATAGCCAGCGAAGCGCTACTGGCGGTGTACACGATTGCCGTCCCTGTGCTGTTCCAGCGTCCGCCGCTGGCTTTGGCTCCGCCGCCGGTAAAAGCGGTGGCCGCATGTTTGGCTTTGGTGATTCGCCAGGCGCGGACGGTCATGTGAAAACCCCGTGCTCCAGTCGGCCAATAAGGTTTTCAACTTCGCGTGCCCCAACTTCGGTTGAGGCGAAGTCCAGCGGAGATTCTTCGCCCAGGCCGGCCTGCGGGGTTTGCAGCCAGACCCGCGCGGCGGCAATGTCACCCTCAAACAATTCGGCCGCTAATTCAAAAATAGTGGAGGCCCGCCACACGCGGTCGGATTCCTCGGGTTGCAGTTTGCCCTCGTGCTGGCGACGCGTGAGTGTGCGAAGCGGGATGGCGGTGAAACGGGATATATCGGCCCATGGCAGTTTCGTTGCCTGCTGAAACCTGGTCAGGTTTTTGAATGGAAACCCGGCACGCACCAACCGCACGATCTTCACTGCATCATTGGCATTAATTCCCAGATTGCGTCTGATAAAGGTGCGATTAAGGCCTTTGCTCCTTCGTTTGGTCACATGCGTTTGAGTGGTCGGCATGGCAACTCCTTATCTGGCCAATTGGCGCTATTGTACACGCCAGATGGCCGATAGACAAGGCTTAAGTGCGGAGTCGGGGCGGGCGGTTATTGGGCATATCAGTGGCATTGATTCGCCGGGGGTGCCAGCGGAATGAAAACGGATGGATGTGTGGCTATGGGGGTGGTCGTGTTGGTGTCTCCCGTTCAGGCGTTTGCGACTCGCCAGACCGCCCGCCAGAGACGTTCGATAAAAATATTGTCATACGCACGGCCGCGACCGTCCATACTGATCTTGATCTGTGCTTGTTCCAAAGCGCCCACAAACGCCTCCGACCCAAATTGACATCCTTGATTGAGTTAAATTACGCACTGAAGCCCATATTGCCGCATTCGCATGGCGATTGACAACGGTGTATCATAAACAGGGTCAACGGATCGCGGCATGTTTAACACTTGCCAATGGGTCCTTATGATGGGACTGTTCCATGCCCAAAAATCGAAAAGCACTCTATCGTATCGCCGGTATTCTTGTGGTCATTATTCCGCTTCTGGTGGTGGATCAGATCTGGATTCGGGTGTGGCGGATTGTTCCAGTGGCTTACGACACCACGCGTTTGACCAAGCCCCTGGAAAAAGATGGCCAGGTCGATTACCTGGCCGCCTTAAACCGGCAATCGTCAATTGGTGTTACACAGGCCAACAATGCCCTGCCGCTGTTAATAAAAGCCGTCGGCCCGAAATGTTTTCCTCCGGACATTCCTGCAAATCGGATTATCATGTCGCGGCTGAGAATGCGACCGTTCGGGCCTCATACGCCAAGCCTCATCACGTTTTCGAATTGGATAAGTCAACAGCCGGCCGGTAAAACGACACT
>JAJZEY010000228.1:1806-2789 GCA_021805585.1 Planctomycetota bacterium | reverse complement strand
TTTTTTCCGCATTTCGGACATTTGCGAATCGGTTTGGCGGTGATGGATTGAAATTCTTCAAATTCGTGGCCGCATTGTTCGCAGCGGTATTCGTATGTCGGCATGGCGGCAACTCCAATCATTTCCTGGGCGGCATTTCCGGCGCGTGGTGCGGTCAGGCAATGTGCGCCATGCCGCTTCGCCCCCCTTAAGTCCCGAGTTTATGTCGGGGTCATGCTGACTTTTACTCTGGCCGAACGCAGCACACGATCGCCGGATTTGTAACCTTTGGAAAAAGTCTGAAGCACCGTCATCGGCGGCTTTTCGGTACTGTTTTCCCGAGCGATAGCCTCATGCAGATTTGGATCGAACGGCTGGCCGGTCGGATCAAACGATTGAATGCCGCGCCGCGCCAGCACCTTTTTTAATTCGTCATAGGTGATTTTAACGCCCTGCAGAAGCGTGGCCGAATCGGTTTTCGCCGGGTCCACGCTCAGGGCCATTTCAAAGTGGTCCAGAACGTCCAGCATGTCCCGCGCAAAATCGCCTTCGGCATTCTGCCGTGTATCCAGCGATTCCCGGGCGCTGCGGCGTCGCAAATTTTCAAAATCCGCCTGCCACCTCAGCAGCTTTTGCCGCAGGTCTTCCGCCTCGGCAATCGCGGCGGCCAGAGCCGAATCGGAATCGGCACCCTGCGCACCGGTGGCCGATTCATTCTGAAAATCTTCCGCCATATCCTGCTTGTTTTTGTCTTCCGGCATATAAGCCTCCCGAATGAGTATCAAAATCTGAAATCCTGATGGACTTACTTGTTCCCTTCGCCCTGTGCGTCCGTGGCTTTGGCCGCTTCTTCGTTACCGACCAGATAGTCACGGAGTTTTTCAAAGAAATTCTTCTGTGCGGGGAGCACCGCATGTTCTTCGGCGGCGGCGTAATCCCGCAGCAATTGTTCCTGTTTGCGGGAAAGCTTTCGAGGCACTTCGACCAGAATTTGTGCCAGCAGA
>JAJZEY010000228.1:0-1796 GCA_021805585.1 Planctomycetota bacterium | reverse complement strand
CACAACCTGTCCGAACTGAGTTCCGGGTTCCACCCGCATGGATGTTTTTCCGAATAGAGTCGGAATTTCCACATCCGCTCCCAGCGCCGCCTGGCTGAAGCTGATGGGCACATTCAAAATAAGGTCATTTTCCTGGCGGCGGAAAAATTCATGTTCCGTAACCCGCACATACACATGAAGATCGCCACGACTGGCCGCGGTTTCCCCCGGTTCGCCTTCCCCGCGCACGCGCACGGCCTGACCGTCATGAATGCCGGCGGGAATTTTGACAATAATCGATCGCTTAAGCGGGCTGCGTCCGCTGCCATCGCACTGGTTGCACGGCTTATCCACCGTGGACCCCTGGCCCATGCACGATGGGCAGGTGTTGACCATCTGAAACATGCCGCCGAATCCGCGTTGAAGTACCTGGCCGCGTCCGCCGCAGGTGGAGCATATTTTGCGTTTGGTTCCGGCCTTGGCACCAGTTCCGGAACATATTTCGCAGATATCCTGTCGGGTGAAGGTCACTTCGCGCTGGCAGCCTTGCGTGACATCCCTGAGTGTTATTTCCACCTGTGTTTCAAGGTCAAATCCACGGGCTTGCCGTCCGGCCTGCCGCCGATTTCCGCCCATCATGCCGCCGAAAATATCGTTAAACAGCGACGAAATATCATCATACTGCATGTTCTGATAATCATGCACCGCGGTACCGCGGAGGCCATCGTGACCGTGCTGATCATAGCGGGATCGTTTATCCGGATCGGAGAGTACCTCATAGGCCTCGGCCGATTCCTTGAAGCGCGTTTCGGCTTCCTTATCACCCGGATTTTTATCCGGGTGAAAAAGCAATGCGGCTTTCCGGTATGCCCGCTTTATTTCATCCGCCGATGCGGTTCTGGAAACCGACAGAATCTCGTAGTAATCACGTTTGGTTGGCATCTTCCCGTACTCGCGTTATCGGGTGAATCCGGCCTGCCGCTGCGCGGCCCGGGAAATCAGATTTTTTGGGCGGTTCAGTCGTCGCCGTCCAGTGCATTATACGGCCGTCGTGCGGTTCCAATCTGGAATACAGGCTAACAAGGAAAAGCCCAGGGATTGAATCCAGTCCCTGGGCTTTTGAAAAAACTTAGGCACATGACGCATCCGCCCCTGCCCGGAACCCGCCGCAACCGGCTTATCGCACGCTGCCGGCAATAGCCTCTTTTTCGTCCTTGAGTTCCGTTACCAGAACATCCGTGGTCAGCAGCAGGCCCGCCACCGAAGCGGCGTTCTGCAAGGCTGTGCGGGTAACCTTCGCCGGGTCCACAACACCCATTTTGAACATATCGCCGAACTCGCGGGTGGCCGCGTTATAGCCGTACGCACCTTCTTTTTCCAGAATAGTGTTCACGACCACGCTGCCATCTTCCCCGGCGTTGGCGCAAATCTGCGAACATGGGGCGCGCAAGGCGGAAAGAATAATATCAAATCCGACCTTTTCATCACCGCGGGCTCGGACCTTGGCCGCTTCAATATCCGCAATCGCCCGCAGGAAAGCCACGCCGCCGCCGGGAACAATGCCTTCTTCAGCGGCCGCGCGGGTCGCATTCAGTGCGTCTTCCACGCGGAACTTGCGTTCCTTCATGCTGGTTTCGGTGGCCCCGCCGACCCGCAGCACCGCCACGCCGCCCGTGAGTTTGGCCAGGCGTTCCTGAAGCTTCTCGCGGTCGTAGTCGCTGGTGGTTTTTTCAACTTGCAGACGAATCTGGGCCACGCGGCCTTCAATGTCCTTTTTCTTGCCGGCACCTTCAATAACCGTGGTGTTGTCCTTGTCC
>JAJZEY010000447.1 GCA_021805585.1 Planctomycetota bacterium | reverse complement strand
TGAACGCTGGGCAGAAGAATACGCGATGAATTCAGGTCATCTTTCCCCGAAAAGCTGACCACGCGGCAGTCATCGCAGGACCCGCTGACAAGTTCCACACTGCGCGAACGCCGATGCAGATTAAGCATCGCCTGTTTGCGAAGCGTGCTGGGCGCGATGCCCCACCGGCGGCGGTCCGCATGGGTCACCAGATTATCGATCCGATCCATTCGATAGCAGACCAGCAGCCCGTTGGTCCATTCTTCGGTGAAGGTGTCCGGCGTGACCGATGCGATCTGATTTTCCGACATAAGCACCGGCACAATTTTTTCACGCAGGGTACGCCATTCGTCTGATAGAGCCCGTTCATCCGTGCGTTTAAGAAGCAGATCATCCAGAAATACTTTGGTGGCCGCGTCCAGCGCCTGTGGATGGCCAAGGAAGTCCTGCAGCAACGGTGTAACATTAATCCGAATACCATCCAGCGAAAGCGTCTGGTCGTCCACCACATCCACCACTTTGGCCGGAAAAAGTCCGCGCGCCTGCGCGGCCACCGCCTTAATAAAACTGCCCTGAATCTGTGCCGCCGCGGGCAACAGCCGCACACTGGATATAATGCGGTCCTGCGTGTTGCGAAGGTCCACCATGCTTTCGGACGGTCCATGGCAGATCGCCAGAAGCCAGCTTTCGCGACAACCCACCGCCCAGAATCGCCAGTGCATCAGGGGTTTGCGCCCCAGCATATTGTGCAGCCAGGTGGGGGCCATGCCCGCCGGTTCAATCGCCACGCAGCAGACCGTAGGATGATGGCTGCCGGCAATTTCGCGGCATTCGCCAACGGGCCGAATGCCGCGGTTGCGGCGAATAGTCCGCATAAGTGTCAATTTAAGATCGTGGATTGCCTGTTCGCGATCGGTGGCTTGGCCCGCTTGCCAATTGGCGTCGGCGATTCTGGCATATTCCGGAAAAAGTTGAACTTCCATGGCGTGTTGAAGCGTGTTATCACTTAACCGCATCTGCCGGTCGTTAAGCAATTCGCCGGAAAATGCGGGCGGAACGCGGATCGCGAATCCTGTTGAAATGACATATCTCCATTCAGTCATATGTGCACGCTGTCAATCCGATCATTCTTGCGCGGCGAAACATTCGCGGCGTCGCGGGTTCCGGCACCGGCGGCGAATCATCCGTCCGCCGACGGGCGGCCCGCCCGCACGAGGGTCCCGAAAAGCCGGTCAGGGAACGCCGGTAAAAAATCCCTGGCGGGCCGGTCTTCGCCGCCGAACCCCAACAAAGTCCGGAAGGCGGAAAGCACCAGTTCATGTATCGTCCCGCCTGCGACTGGTTCAATAACAAATTGAAGGGTTATGGGTACAGGGTAGGCCCCATGAACAGCGAATCGGAAGAAAACAACGGTTTTATCGGAGCAAGCGATACATGACGCTCCCAATGAGGCATATCCCGACTTTTTCACATTGTTTGATAAACGCCGACGGCGTTGCCCGGTCAACGTTTGTCGCCGGCGGATCGCAGAGGGGGCGGATCATTTTACTGAATTGGAAAAGACTTAAACCTCTCGGGCGGTAACAAACCGGGCCATCTGAATAAGCGTGTGGCGGGCGGGCGAATCAACCAGAATGGCCAGGCAATCAATCGCCTGATCCACCAGATTCCGCGCCTTCTGCCGGGCGTAAGTCATACTGACGCTGGGAATTAAAAGTTGGCGCACGCGCTCCACACGGTCATGCTCATTGGACTCCAGCAGCCCGATCAGCAGTTCCCGGTGGGACGGCGCGGCATTGGCCAGGAAATGAATCATGGGTAGCGTGAGTTTCCCTTTTTCAATATCCGTTCCCAGGGACTTGCCCACGGTGGTTTGTGTGCCGGCAATATCCAGAACGTCATCGACAATTTGAAATGCCAGGCCAATCAGTCGGCCATAGCGGGCCAAGGCTTCCACCGCCGGACCATCACCTTCTTCCGCAGCCGCGGACTCCTGCGCACCCAGACGACAGGACGTTTCGATAAGGCTGGCGGTTTTGCGGTAAATAATGTCGAAATAGGTGGTTTCATCCAGCGCCCAATTGCCGCGATTAAAATTCTGCGTCAGTTCACCCTCGCACACAATATTGGTCGTCTGTCCGATTAATCGGGACGCGGCCTGGCTTTCAAGACTGCTGCACAGGTGAAAGGCGTGACTGATCAGCAGATCGCCGAGCAGAACCGCGGCCTCGTTGCCGTGCAGATAGTTGATCGTCGCCCCCCGCCGGCGCACTTCGGCATTGTCCAGAATATCATCATGAACCAGCGTGGACACATGCACCATTTCCACCACGGCCGCCAGCGTCATGTGCGCGTTGCCCAGTTTACCTGAACCGGCATGGCACGCTTCCACCGCCTGCCCGGCCAGTAGAACCAGCACCGGACGAAGCATTTTCCCGCGAAAGCGGCCCACATGCGTCAGCAACTGCTGAACGTGGGGAAGGGCGCTGCTTAATTCTTTGCAAAACAGATCATTAACCGCGGCAAGATGCGGATCAAGATTTGCGGCGAATATGGCTTCATCGGCAAGCGTGGGCATAGCAGGTTTCCGCAAGACGCAAAACAGGGCCGGAGGAATTTTCCGCCGCCGCTTCCGTGCGATGGCTCCAGCCGGACATTCAAATCCTATTGAAAGTATAGAAACCTGCGATACCTTTGTCCAATCTTTGTAATTCCCCAACTTTTGCAGCCGACAGATTAACGCCCAACTTCCCTTCCCGCAACCTGACTGGAATAGGTCCGCCAATTTGTCGGCCCAGGTGCTCGACCAAGCCTCCCGAACGTCC
>JAJZEY010000204.1 GCA_021805585.1 Planctomycetota bacterium | reverse complement strand
CACCCACCAGTCGTCCCTCACCAAGAATCGACGCATAGTCGTCAAGCTGATCGGTGTAACTGTCAATTTCAAAACAGACCTGATTATTCACCAAAAGAATGTCCCCCTTTCGTCCGGTCATGGGTACCCGAAGATACAGCGACCCGCTTACAAAACAGAACGGAAGCGGAATGGCATAAGGCCGACCATCGGGATGCGCCATGGCCAGCCTGCCGATCAGGGTGTTATCCAGCATATTGGCGATCCGGTCCTGATTCATGGGAATCATAAAATCGTATTCCTCAAAAAAGTTATCTTGAAGCGCATTTCGAGTTTAGAATCCGGCACCGCCGCTGTCAACGCCGCGCGCCATTCACGGGAGATTCGCCATGGTGATGCTTAAAAATGGTCGGGCGACAGTCAGCCCCGGTGGACTGAATTACAGCTCCGCTGATTTTGCGCACTCACCGCTGGTGGTGTTTTATGAGGTTACCCGCGCCTGCAATCTGCTCTGTCGCCATTGCCGCGCCGAAGCTCAGCCGCACCGTCATCCAGAAGAGCTTGCACCCGCTGCATCATTAAAATTGCTGGATGAACTGGCCACCTTTCCCAAGCCGCCGCTGGTGGTGCTTACGGGCGGCGACCCCATAAAGCGCGCCGACATTTTTGAGTTGGTGAACCATGGTGTTTCCCTCGGCCTGAAAATGGCCATGACGCCCTCCGCCACAAAGCTGGTCACGATCGAGGCGATCCAGCGTCTGAAGACCGCGGGCCTGCACCGCCTGGCGGTAAGTCTGGATGGTGCCGATGCCGCGCGTCACGACGATTTCCGCCGTGTGCCGGGCAGCTTTGCCCGCACTCTGGAAATTATGAACGACGCCCGCAATTGCGGTCTTTCCATGCAGATCAACACCACCATCACCCGGCACAATGTGGACCAGGTTGATGACCTGGCCGCTTTGCTGGACAGCTTTGGCATCGCGCTGTGGTCCGTATTTTTTCTGGTCCCGACCGGACGGGCGGACATTCATCAGCGGATCAGCCCGGAGCAATATGAACAGGTGTTTGAAAAGCTCCACAGTTTTTCAGGCCGCCATCCCTACGCCGTAAAAACCACCGAAGCGCCGCATTACCGCCGGTTTGTGCTTGAAAAGCGGCGGCAAATGGCCGCCGGTGTCGGCGGAATCGCCGCGCCCGGCGATCCGGGATTGGGGGCGAATATTGTCGGCACAAACGATGGCAAAGGTGTCATGTTCATCAGCCACATTGGCGAAATATTTCCCACCGGCTTTCTGCCCATTGAATGCGGCCGTTTTCCTGCTGATTCCCCTGTGGATATTTACCGGAACTCCCCATTGTTCCAGGACCTGCGCAACCCCGACAGGCTGCAGGGCAAATGTGGATTCTGCCCATACCGCGATATTTGCGGCGGCAGCCGTGCCCGCGCGTTTGGTGTGACCGGCAATCCATTTGCCGCCGAGCCGGACTGTCTGTATTCCCCGCCCCATGCGCCATCTTTAAGGAGCTTGCGACTATGCTTAGTGTAACGAACCTGCTTTGTGACTTTGACGGCGGCAATGAACGCCTGCGCTATGGACACCGCAACTCCGCCGGCGAAAGTCAGGATACGCCGCGGCCCGTGGTGGTCTGGGCGCTTACCAAAGCCTGTAATCTGCGGTGCGTGCATTGTTATGCCTCAGCCAATGCGCACCCCGCGCCCAATGAACTTACCCTGACCGAAGGATTAAACCTGCTGGATGATCTAATCAAGTTTAAGGTCCCGGCGGTACTTTTCAGCGGCGGCGAGCCGCTGGTGCGTCCGGAGGCGCTGGAATTTATCCGTTATGCCCGCGCCGGCGGCCTGGCCTGCACCCTTTCCACCAACGGCCTGCTGATAGACGATCCGATGGCCAAGCGCCTGGCCGATTCCGGATTAAAATATATAGGCATAAGCATGGATGGAATCCGCGACAGGCACGACAAGTTGCGCGGGCAGGCCGGCGCCTATGACGGTGCGCTGCGGGCGATAAATCATTGCCGGGCGCGGGGAATAAGGGTGGGACTGCGCTTTACGGTGCACCGCCTGAATATGGATGATTTGGATGCTATTTTCGACATCTGCATTCAGCACAACATCCAGCGGTTGTGTGTGTATCACCTGGCCTACAGCGGCCGTGGCGGCAACATGCAAAAAGTGGACCTTTCCGCCGCCCAAACCCGCCAGGTGGTCGATCGTATATTTGCCCGCAGTCTGGAGTTGCACAAGGCCGGTATACCCCTTGAGGTCTTGACCGTTGATAACCATGCCGACGCCGCTTATGTGCTGCTGCATCTGGAACGCACCGATCCCCAACGCGCCGGCAACGCCTATCGGCGGCTGATGGGCACCGGCGGCAATCGCTCCGGCTGCAATATCGCCTCCATTGATCCGGTTGGCAATGTGCATTATGACCAGTTCAGTTGGCATTACAATTGCGGCAATATTCGTACGGAGCCATTCAGCAAAATCTGGTCGGATGCAAAAGACCCCCGCTTGGCTATATTGCGCAACCGTCATGCCCATTTGCCGCAGCGCTGTGGTGCCTGTCGGTTTCTTTCGGTCTGCAATGGCAATTTGCGTACCCGCGCGGAAGCCGCCACCGGCGATTGGCTCGGTTTTGACCCCGGCTGCTATTTAACCGATGAAGAAATCAGCCCGCAAACATCCCGGCGTTGCAGCGGCAACGCAGAGCATCTATGAGCAAGCCTTTGTCAAGTGCAAATAGAGGGCTATTTAGAATTTTTCTTTCGCCTCGAACCATGTCGAACGGCGGGGTTTATCTCCAAAGGGACAAT
>JAJZEY010000431.1 GCA_021805585.1 Planctomycetota bacterium | reverse complement strand
ATAATCGGATGTTAATGCGTGTTGCGGCCTTGGGCAAGCGGGCGGAATGAGTTTAGGCGACACGGCGCTGCGAACCCTGGCGTGGAGCTTTTTTGCATGGTCGAAAGCGGCGGAATAACGGGTGCCTCCAAGGCGGGATTCAAGAAACTCGTCCAGCAGTCCGCTGCGTTGCGCTTGCCGGTATCGGCGCACTTCAAAATTAAAACTCCATAAATTGTGACAGGCTCGGTTGTGAACGTGCTGATTGCCCTTAAGGTCAATCAGGCCACTGACATAATCTCGGCGCGCGGCTGCCTGCGTGAGGTCGATGGTGCGGCCGGAAATCCAATCTTTGGCGGTGAATCCCTCTTGCTGGGCAAGAACGGCAAGGCGATGACGGAACTGGGCCATGGCCTGGCGGAAATGTTCCTCGCCTTTATATTCGCGTTTGGCCATGCGCATAACATAGTGGCCGGGAAGTTGTGCCAGTTTGAAACCCGCACTGACCATCCAGGTTTGGGAATCCACTGAATCGGCACCGCTGTAGAAGGCCAGATGCATCAGCAGGGCTGATCCCATCGAGAAACAATGGATTTGCGAGCGGGGCAATGCCTGGCGCACGGTATGGATGATATCAACGGCAAGTTTGACATCTCCGCGTTGGGCAAGCGGAGCGAGGCTTCCAATACCGACATGATCAAGAAGCGGCCTGTGATACCGGTCGGCGATGGCCCGGAGTTGCCCAATACATCGCCGGAGTTGTCCGGGGGTATGACCGTGAATAACGGGCATCAAAGCCATGGTTTGCGGATGTTGGGCAATCTGCCGTGCCATGATCCGGGTATTTCGGATGGTGGTGGCGATGCGCCTCGCTTTATCCTTAGCGTCGGGTGGGAACGGATGATCCAGAGCCACCCCGACATCCGCGTTGGAGCGAAGTTCAATGTCCAGGACTTCCAAGGGGGTGATGGAGATTTTCGCTTTCTTCATGAAGTAATAGGCACCGGAGTCGATGATGATGGGGCGTTCGGGAAAACTCAGGTCTTCCGCGGCATTCCACCCGCCGGTGAGCTGCTGCTGATATTTCCGGCGAGTGAAGTCGTAGGCGTTGATGAGCAGAGCCTCGGTCCGCGTCATGGCCCATGGAAATTTACGCAGCCCGGAGGCGGGGCAGTCGCCAAGGCGATAACTGGCGAATAACGCCGGAACTGACAGGCTGTGTTTCCCCAGTGAAATCATTCGTTCGCAATCAGGCCCGGTCCGGCTGCCCATTTTTTCACATTTCCTTCCGAATTGTTCCTGGCCCGGTCAGTCTTCGCGATCATTAATCAGCCACGATTTCAACGTCGCCGCCCGCTTTCCAATCGGCCCGCTTGCCCATTGCGCACGCTTTAATTCCAGTATATCGCGGATGGACGTTTCATAAACGCCCCCCACGTTAACCAGGATTACGCCCGGCTTGGCCAAACCAATTGCATGTCGTATTTTTCTTCTGATGGCAGGCCCCAGCTTTTCAGCCTGCCCCCGGTCCATTTTTTTATTGTAGTTCGGGATCGGTGTCTGCGGAGTTATAAGGCCGTATTTTGCCGAAATAATCAGCACGTGCAGCCCGTCGGCAATGTCATATTCACGCAGCGACTTCCGCAGCACTTTAAAGAAAACGCCATCATATCGCTGAAGAGCGGGTATCCGTCGATTGGGGCGTCGCCGCTTGGATGCTGAGCAGGAAATAATTAACATCCGCGGCGATGAAGGGTTGCGTTTGGCTGGCGCGGCTTTATTCATTGATGTATCCCTAGCCTTCATTTATCCCAAATCATAATCTCTTTTCCGCACCCAGTGGTAAAATGCGAGTTTCAGCGGGTGGGGCGATTTTCAGGCGGTCGATTCGTCGTGCGGGAATTATCTTGGCTTCCAGACTGTCGGGTTCGACACAGAGTCAAAATCATTGTCGTTGGTTGCCAGGTGGGTAAGGGCGTGGCGCTGTAATAGGGCAACCGTAATCGCATCATTTGGTAAGAAGGCCCATTGCCGCGGAAATATCGGTAGCGTGCTGGATATCCATTTCGTCAGTGGCAATCAGATTCCATCCGATCCGCAACAATTCACCCGCGGCACGGCGAAACTCCTGCAATTCAGTGATTCGATTGCCATGGTTTTGCAGCCAATTGACCAGACTGCCGCGGTTGGGTCCAAAGGTTGCCGCCGCGTCCGCAAACATAATTTTATGAATTGCTTCGGCCAGAACATGCACCGAGGCATAACCGGTGATAGTGCCGGCAGCCACGCGTTCAAGAAAGGCGGTGGACGGTTGGGAGAAAGGTGGTGTTTCCACGTAGTGATAATAGAAGATATTGGCATCGATGAAGCAGGCCGCGCCGCCGGGCAGATCCATGGGCATAATCCGGCTCCATCAGATACCGTTGGATTGAAATTCGGGCGATACAGCTATTTCCTGTGCCAGGGCCGCGTTAAGGCGAATACGCCCATCACGGCGGTGCCCCACAATTTCCAATCGCTGAATCGGGGTCGAAATAGGCTCAATTATCAGCCGAACCCGTTCGTGGTCAGCCAGGGATGGACGCTGAACCGGGACAAATACGCCATTCTTAAATGTTGCATCTATGATGGTCGTAGGCATCGCATCAATCCTTTTCAAGACGAACATATTTTAGTCCAATTCCATGCTTTATGCCTGAAGGGTTGAGTTTTCCAGCCTTCGTGGGTGTGCCCGTTTTTATCGGGAAGGGAAAATATCGCAAAGATAGTTGGGTATTTGGCGTGAAAACTTTCCTGCAAGTCGTTTTCCTTCCAGCGACGACGACGAAGCGGGCGAGAC
>JAJZEY010000420.1 GCA_021805585.1 Planctomycetota bacterium | reverse complement strand
AAACGCGCGTGGAGCCTACCGGCACCAGAACGGTGGTTTCCGGCTGCCAGGCGGATGGTGGATAATCGCCGCCGTCGCTGCCGACTACTTGAAATGAATAGTTATGCAGATGAATGGGGTGATGATCCATAGGTCCGAGATTTCCAAGACGCACGCGAACGCGCTGACCGGTTCGCGCCACCAGCGGATGCGTCAGAGGAAAGGATTTGCCGTTCATGGTAAATACGTTGAAGTCACTCATTTCCAGCGGATTGGGGCGGTCCGTGCCGGGCACGATGCTCCATTCATGCAGCATGATGGAAAAATCCCGGTCCACCTTATAGCGGGGCTTTCGCGGATGAATAACAAACATGCCGGTCATGCCCAGTGCGATCTGCGTCATTTCATCATGATGCGGATGGTACATTTTGGTACCCGGCTCGACGAGATTAAATTCATACTTGTAGGTTTCGCCCGGTGAAATGACCTTCTGCGTCATGCCGCCGACACCGTCCATGCCGTTATCAATGTATACACCATGCCAGTGCACGGTTGTGGGTTCCGGCAGGCGGTTGGTTACATAGATGCGCACGCGCTCGCCTTCCACTGCTTCGAGCACGGGGTGCAGCATGCCGTTATAACCCCAGACCAGCGCTTTGAGACCGGGCGCAAATTCATTCCAGAATTCCATAGCCACCATGTGGAACACCTTGACGCCATCGACAATCTGAAATGGCAGTGTACCGGTATTGGGCGCAACGACCGGGGTGTAGTCCCGATGCGGCAAACCCGGGGGAAGGGCTTTGGCCCGGAGCTTGCGGGCCAGTTCTTCCGAGTATGCGCGACCGCCATAGCTTTTTGCTTGATCCACGGCGGGGACGGGTGCGGCGGAAGCTTTTGCGGATATTACGGCTCCCGCGGCCAGTGCCGCGCCGGATGCCAATACATTTCGACGATTGATCATTTTTATTTCTCCTTGGGTGCGTTTGCCGGTAATGCTTTTGATGCCGCGACATTCCGGCGGGGCAAAAGGCCGCCGAGGACTTGCCGGAGCCTTTGTCGCGCCAGCCAGTAGCGCCGCAACGTTTGAACATAATGCCGGGCGGAATCAATTTCCGCCTCTTTGGATTGCATAAGGACAAATCCGCTGACATACATACCGTTGTACGCCAGTTGGGTTTCATGGACCATGCGTTTGCGCAACGGCAGCATGATGCGCTGATAAAACAACACTTCCCTGTCCGCCGCGTGCATGGCGATCCAGGCTTCGCGCACTTTTGCGCGTATTCGCACGGCCAGGGCCTGATACCGGCGATAAGCGGCGCGATATTCGGCTTTGGCAATGGCCACCTGAGGTTGCCCCTGATTAAAAATCGGCAGGGGCACGGAAAAAGCGGGGCCCAGTGTGCCGCGAACATCCGGATCACGGACATAATTCAAGCCGATGCCGGCTCCGGGAAGCAGGCCGGCAATGCCGGAGACTTTTACGGCGATGGCGGCAGCCCGCAGATTTTTTCTTGCGGCGGCCAACTTCAGACTGTGCCGAATGGCCAGCGATTCAAGACCCTGCAATGGCACATCGTGTTGAGGTGGAAGCGGCAGGCGGGAGGGAATCGTCCAGTTTCCTTCAGGTCCCCACAGACCCATGATGGCATTGAGGCGTTCATGATCTTCCAGCACGGTGGCGTTATCCATCGCGAGTTGCAGACGGACATGTTCATACAGGGTTAATTGCTGATCATAGGCGATCGGAGGGGTATTGCCGGCCTGCCGCAGCTTTTTAGCGAGATCAAGCTGGTCGGCGACCGCGTGTTTGACGGTGCGTTCAAGCTGTACAACCTGCTGATCCCCAACCAACCGGTAATATGCGGCACGGGTGCGCTGGGCCAGCGAGATAACCGCGTTGGCGACATCCGACTTAGCGGCGGCGAATTGTGCGGCGGCCATTTTTCTGCGGGCCGGCAGAAGCAGAATATCAAGGAAATTCTGAGCCACACTGGCGTCCCAGCCGTGAAAAGGCGCGGCCGGGAAGCGAATATCAAAATTAAACACAGGATTGGATAAAAGTCCCGCCTGCACAAGATCAGCCTGGGAAACACCGAGTTGTTCGTAACGCGCCTGCAGGCCGGGGTTATTCAATAAGGCTATCTGCACGGCCGCCCGGGCGGTCAAGGGATGGCTCAGGAGTTTATGCACGGCGGCATGCACGCGCCGATCAGCCTGTGAATTCTGATCCCAGATAACCGTTGCGCCGGTGCGGTGTTTGGCAACAGCGGCTACGGACTTAAACCCACCCTGCCGCGGAACCGTGGCACAACCCGCAAGAAGCACTGCGCCTAAAGAAGCGGCGGTGTATCGTTTAATGTTACGTGCCGTTTTTTTCTTCATTGCCTGCTCGCTTTCCGGGTTGTTGACGATTTTGATCCCATTTTCATTCCAGCCATGGCGCCCATACCCGACATATTCATGCCTTTCATGCCGGACATATCTCCCATAGAGCCGGATTTGGCAGTTGCGGGCTTTGCGGTTGCGCCGGCCATGGGCAGATTGCGTCCCGCCGTAACTTCAGGCGGGGCAATTTGCGCGGAAGCGTCGGCGACGTTAAGAAAATCCCGCGTGGGAATCGGCGGTCCCGCCGGAGCACTGGCATTGGCGGGATTCTGACGCGCCAGCGGTGCCATTGACGGCACCTGGGTGCAGCCGCCGATCAGGCGCAGGGGGTGGCGGCGAATGTAGATCAGGGCCTCCGCTGCCAGGGTCAGGCCGATGACCGGGCACTTCATGTCCGCCAGCCCCGCCGGAATCGGCAGATTCGGCACCAGCGGCACGTTCGCCGCCTT
>JAJZEY010000049.1 GCA_021805585.1 Planctomycetota bacterium | reverse complement strand
GGCCCCGGCGCGTTAAGCAGCGCCAGATTCACCTGCCAGCGATCCACCACGCGCTGCGCACGGGCTAAGCTCCGTCCGACGGAATGGCCCGCCCAAATCCGCTGCACACACGAATGGAGTTCTGAATAGACGCGGCTCCATAATATGTCCGTCGGTGCAAGCTGCACGTTATTGGACTTGGTTACCCGTTCAAACAGGCGGATATACGGGTTGGGATTGTTCCGGATAAAACTCCGGCTGACTTTCATCAACGGGGAAGGCTTGCACTGCTTGTCGCAAAGGTATTCAATGTTTTTCCGCTGTATGAAGAATTTCAAAACCGTCAGTGCGGCCCGCACATGGCTGGCACCGCGCGGAATGGCCCACACATCGCAATCTCCGAAAACCGCTGCGCCCGGAGGGCCGAAGGCGGTGGGAAATGGTGCCACGCCATATTCGTTTTTCATTTTGGGATTATTCTTGTCAATGAAATTCGCAAAATAAGGCCCCTGTATTTCCATGGCGACATGCTGACTCATAAATGGATTCAGTGACGAATTAAAGGGGCCGAATCCACCCTGAAATTTTTCCAGTTTGCGGTACCCGTACCGCCGCGAAAAACTCTGATACCACTTGTATGCGGCCCGCTGTTGCGGCGTATTGATCTGATACCCCCCGGTTTTGGGGTTAAACAAATGGTTGCCAAAATAAATTCCCCACATAATTTCCCAGCCCGACCAATCCGGTATGGTCGGCAGAAAGCCGATCCGCCGGATTCCGCCGTTGGAATCAAATATCGTCAGGCGGCGGGCCATGGAGTCAAGCTCGGCGATGGTGGTCGGGGGCTTATCCGGGTTGAGTCCGGCTTTGCGAAACAAATTTTTATTCCAGTAAAGCGCGCAGGTTTCCGGAGTGGCACCCAGTGCATAAAGGTGATTAAATGGCGTGCACAGCCGCCATACATACGGCACAAAAGTGTGCCGGTTCACCACGCCGTCCTTCTCCAGTTCGTCCAACGGCGTCAGGGCATCGTTGGCCACATATTGGCCCATATCGCGGGACCAGAGGGTCACAATATCCGGCGGGTCGTTGCCGGCCACGGATATCAGCGCTTTAATATCCAGATCACTGACCTGAACGGTATTAATATAAATCCGGTTTTGTGAGATGTTGAACGCATTGACCACGTGGGTCATCGCTCTGCCTTCAAAGCCCGTCCAGTTTTCCCAATAGCTTACCACCACACGGTTATGCACCACGTGGCCATCCGGCAGTTTGTGAAAGGTTGGTTTATTGCCGAAAATCAGAAGCGCAGCGGCCCCCACCATCACGCAAAACGCGATGAACCGTGAAAACCATATCCGAATCGCGGTATACAACCTTGCCATACTGGAATTTTCGCGTATTATCGGCTATTAGCAAATGCGTTAAAAACTTTTTTCCGCCCCGCTGTCGATTCGGCCGGGAAGGGCATCTTGGCGCGGCGGTTTTTAAGGCTCTTGCCGCCGGTCTGTCGGATGATTCACGATGCGGAACGGACTTTTGGTCAACCCGGAATGGATGCAATTATACGTCCGAAAACATATTTCTGATAAAACCAGTAACTTTGGCGCAGCAAAATGGTTATATTCAGATGTGGGTGATATAAAATTCGGATGTCCGCACTAAAATAGCGGGCATTCCAGGAAAATGCCCAGCGGACAGCCGGGAACGCAAAGGGTCCCCAAGAAGTCGTGGAAGGAAGAATAAATGGCCAGATCAGGACCGCAAAAAAGCAGGACGCGGGTTGTGACCGTGGTTGGGCCGCCGCGCAGCGGAACCAGTGCCATTACCCGCGCGCTGGAATGCCTCGGCGTGGACCTTGGCGATGCCCAAAGCCATCGACCGGCCGATTCCGGTAATCCCAAAGGAGTATGGGAAGACCGACTGGTCATTGACCTTTGTGCCCGGGCACTGGCAAGTTTTAGCCTTCCCTGGTACGGCCTGCAGCTTTTTTCTTCCGCCGACTGGCAAACGCCCCAAGGTCGTGGTTTTGTGGCCGAAGCAGCGGATATCATCCGACAGCGCGTTGCCGGAACCGCAAAGGGTGTCTGGGGATGCAAGAACCCGCAAATCGGCCGGATCAGTTATATCTGGCTGGAGGCCTGCCGCCAGGTGGAATGCGATGATACCTACGTCATTGCGCTGCGCAATCCGCTTAACGTGGCGGCTTCCATTATTCGCGGAAGCCCGCATTTTGGCGTCGGCTGCAATCCTACCCATTTGCATCTAATGTGGTTGGTCTATCAAATAGGTGCCATAGAACCGCTGCTGGCCGGCAAACCCGCGGTCATTGTGGATTTTGATGCCATTCTGGCCGAACCCGTCGCCCAGTTAAACCGCATGTCCGCCGCATTGAATCTGCCTGCGGATCCCGCGGCCGTGCAGGCGTATCAATCCGGGTTCCTTCAAAAAGACCTCTGCCATTCCACGCATGCCGCAGACGACCTGCACGCGGACCCCCGTGTTCCAGTCCTGGTGCGCCGGGCTTATACCCTGCTTTCCGAAGCCGCCTTCGACCGAATCCCGCTTACCAGCCCTGAATTCCGCATCGCCTGGGAACAAATCGCCGCCGAAGCCACGGACCGCAACCCCATATTCCGACTGATTGACCAGATGGGGCAGCGGCTGGTTCGGTCGCGAGTCTTGGGGCGGATGATTTATCGGAATTCACCGCGCGTTCTGCGGCGGTGGATGGCCCGTTTTGCCTGACGCCCTTCATGCATCGTAAGCGGCCCGCGAAGGACAAGCAGGCGAAAGCCACTTTTTGTTTGCAATTTCCGACTGCGACGGCCTGATGGGCG
>JAJZEY010000583.1 GCA_021805585.1 Planctomycetota bacterium | reverse complement strand
ATTTCCCTTCCTCTCCATCGCTGTCGGCATCTAATGCGGAAAAAAATAAGCCCCGCGAATCGGTCATGGAGTTTAACCAGAAATCCAGCGTGCCGCGCGCGATTTGTATCCAGAACGGGTCGTGAAATAATTTACCGGCGCGGGCATAAATGCCGGCGAGCTGGGCATTGTCATACAGCATTTTTTCAAAGTGAGGGGCGAGCCATTTTTCATCGGTGCTGTAGCGTGCGAAGCCGCCGGCAAGCTGGTCATAAATGCCGCCGCGGGCCATCTGTTCCAGGGTAATGGCCAGCATTCGACCAGCGGTTGACTGCAGATGCGCGGGCAGATGGAGACCTGGTGACGGCTTTTTGGATGCGGCAATTTCCGCCATGGTCAGCCACAGATTCAGGGCATGATGCGGCGGAAATTTTGGCGCTCCGCGGGACCCGCCAAAGGTGTCATCAAAACCTGCGAGTTCAGCGGCCACGGCATCGGCGATGCATTTGCGCAAGTCGATTTCCGATTTTCCGGCGGCTGTGGATGAAACGTGCTGCGCGATGGCGGCAACAATATCGGCGGCCTGTTTTTCGACATCCGTACGCTTACGGGTAAAGGCATCGGCCAGGGTACCCAGCACGCGGGCGAAGCCGGGCCGGTTATAACGGTCTTCCGGCGGGAAATAGGTTCCGGCGTAAAACGGTTTGAGATCGGGCGTCAGCCAGACGCTCATGGGCCAGCCGCCTGACCCTGTAAGCAATTGCGTGGCGATCATGTACGTTTCATCAATGTCGGGATGTTCTTCGCGATCAACCTTGATGCAGATAAAATGAGAGTTAAGTATTTCGGCGATTTGCGGGTTTTCAAAACTTTCACGTTCCATCACATGGCACCAGTGGCAGGCGGAATAACCGATCGAAAGAAAAATGGGACGGTTCAACTCACGGGCCGAGGCGATGGCGTCCGGTGACCAGGGCCACCAATCCACCGGGTTGTGCGCGTGCTGGCGCAAATATGGGCTGATGCTGTTGGCCAGACGGTTCACCTGGCGGGCGTTTGTGGACTGGGCGCTATGCGTCATACGGTATATATCCTGAGGCTTGGATATCTGCCGAGTCCGCTACATAACGGATCGGGCGCTTTGATTCCATTTCAATTCTAACCGTTGCGGGCGGGGATTTCCTGATTTGCAAATCATGGCGACTGAATAATTGTCAACTGGCTTGCTGCACTTAAGAAGCCAGTTTCTTAAGGCGGCTATCGGGAAGGCGTGACCACGCATCAACCGACTTTTTTTGCGGCGCAGTCCTTCCACTCCGCACGAAGTTAACGTGCGATGGTGTGCGGATGGCGGGTGGAGCGGTCCCGTTCGGGAATCGGCAATTCCACGGCATTCCAAGGCGTTTTGGCGCAGAGTTCCGGAGCCATTGACTACACGCTTAATTTTTTTGCCGCCCCCCCATCGGATAGGTTGCGATCGCGTTGTTGGATACATTGCTGATCGTCCGCCCCATCGCAAACCCGCCGCCATGCCGGATTAAGCCTGTCTTAAAATAAGTCATGAATAACCAGGAGCGGAATAGCGTCGCAAATCTTGAACCAGGCAACAGGCCCAAAACAAATGAGGTGCGGTATAGGCGGCAAAAGTCGCGCGGAATAATCGAAGTGTTGTTGGCCACCAGTGCGGCGGCGCGAGTTTTGCTTGGAAGCGGCAGTTTCGATTTCGAGCGTAACATCGCTGATTTAATTATAAAATTATGGAAAAAAATTTCGCTAATGGCGAAATATAAAAGTGGCGTGGCTTTTTATCGGTCCACAGTTGACATCGTGACGGGTTGGTTTAGTATCAATATAAACGAAATGAGAATTCGCAAGTTGAATTCCAAAAGTTCCATAAAGGGAGAGCCGCTGTTACGAAGGTCTTGGCGGACTGAATAACGATGAGTGAACGCGAAAAATATGCTGCCGATGAGTTGGCGATTGTGCTAAGCCATTACGATATTGGGGTGATAAGCGCGGTCAAGGAATTTCCCCGCGGATCGCGTAAGGCGCCGAAACTGCTGATACGTTCGGACCGTGGGGAATTTCTGCTAAAAAGGCGGGCCAAAGGGAAAGACGATCCGTTTAAGGTGGCGTTTTGTCACGCCCTGCAGTTGTTTCTGGCGGAAAAGCAATTTCCGTTACCCCATCTGATTGGCACGCGCAAAGAAAATAATTCCATGCTTCAGACGCTGGGGGGCATTTACGAGTTGTTTGAATACATTCGCGGAAACAGCTACGACAATTCACTGGAAGCCACGCACGATTCAGGACGTATTTTAGCGCTGTATCATAAACTGCTTCGGGACCATACCTCGGAATATGAGCCGCCAACCGGAAGTTACCATAATTCGCGGCATATAGGCAGCAGTCTGGATCAGATACCGGCGACATTTTCGCGCGCGCCGCGGATCCCTACGGAAGCCTCGCAGATTGCAGATATTCTGGAAGTGTTGCGCGCCGCCTATGTCGCGGCCGCGGCACGGGTGAATCGGGCTGGTCTGCAGGATTGGCCATTGCAGGTGGTTCATTGCGACTGGCACCCCGGCAACATGCTGTTTCGAAACCAGCGCGTTGTGGCGGTAATCGATTACGATTCAGCGCGGCTGCAACAGCGCATCATTGACCTGGCAAACGGAGTGTTGCAGTTTTCGATCATTGGCGGAGGGGACGATCCATCCACCTGGCCCGACCATGTGGATGAAGCCCGCTTTGAACGGTTCATCCGCGGGTACGACTCGGTGGATATGATCAGCACTGCAGAAATGCAGACGATCCCATGGCTGATGGTGGAGGCGATGGTTG
>JAJZEY010000307.1 GCA_021805585.1 Planctomycetota bacterium | reverse complement strand
GGCCGAGAATGGTTGTGACAAATCCGTGCAGCATGGCTTGCTGAATGCACTGCCGGGAAAATGCGTCAATTCCGGGAAACCGGGCTTTGTAGGCGTTAATAAACACCTCGGCTTCATGCCGGGGAATTTTTAATACCTGGGCCAGACCAAATGCCGTCTGCCCGTAAATAATGCCGAAATTCACCGTTTTAGCCAGGCGCCGCATGTCGGATGTCACGTCTTGCGGATTGACGTGGTAAATTTGCGTGGCCACAAATTGGTGAATGTCCTGGTCGGCGGCGAAGGCCGCAAGCAGGGCCGGCTCCTGACAGAAATGGGCGAATACGCGAAGCTCAATCTGGGAATAGTCGGCGGCCAGCAAAACCCAGTCCGCATTTTGGGCCACAAACGCGCGGCGGATTTCCCGGCCCATGGCGGTGCGAATGGGAATATTTTGCAGGTTCGGGTCGCTGCTGGATAGCCGCCCGGTTTCCGCCACGGTCTGATTAAAACTCGTATGCACGCGCCCCGTGCGCGGCGAAACCTGCTGGGCCAATGCATCAATATAAGTGCTTTTTAATTTCCCCATTTGCCGGTATTCCAGAATCAGCGCCGGTACCGGATGTTTGTCCGCCAAAGCTTCCAGAACATCCACATCCGTGCTGGGTCCGGTTTTTGTTTTCTTAATGACCGGCAACCCCAGCTTCGTGAAAAGAATCGCGGCCAGTTGTTTGGGGGAATCCGGATTAAATGTTTCCCCGGCGGCGGTAAGAATCTGACCATGCAGGGCCACCAGCCGGGCTTCCACTTCTTTGGCCAGCACGCCCAGCAGACTGGTATCCACCTTTACGCCGAAGAATTCCATATCCGCCAGAATCGCCATGATCGGCATTTCAAGTTCAAAATAAAGCTTGTCGAATTGCCGTTCACGGATCTGCGGAATCAGGTGGTCGGCCAGCCGAAAGGTGACATCGGCATCTTCCGCTGAATAGCCGGCGGCCATAGGAAGGGGTACCTGCGCGAAACTTAACTGATTCGCGCCCTTGCCGATTAAATCGGAAATGGGGATGGGGCGCAGGCCCAGGAAGTCCGCCGCCATCGCATCCATGGAATGGCTTCGTCGCGCGGCATCCAGCACATAGCCGGCCACCATGGTATCCAACAGGGGACCCGCCAATTCCATGCCGCAATTCCGCAGAACGTTCAGATCATATTTCAGATTTTGACCGACTTTAATAATGCTTTCGTCAGCCAGAATCGGCCCCAGCGCGGCCCGCACCTGAGTGGTGGTCAGGCAATCACCAAGCCCCAGGACCGGCAGATACCAGGCAAGCCCCCGGCGCGCACACAGCGAAATGCCGCACAGGTTGGATCGCATGGCCCCCAGGGCATCGGTTTCCGTATCCACGGCCAGCCAACGGTGCGGTGACGCCGCCAGAACCTCCTGTAAATCCCTCACCATTTCGGCCAGAAGTTGCGGTGTGTTGATCAGCCGATAATCGCCCTGCACGGGCATAAGATTCACCACCGACCCGGTGGCCGAGGCCGCGGGCGGCGCACTTTCCGTGGTGGCCGCCAAAACCGCGGCGGGGTCCGTATTTAACGGCAAACGTGGCGCGTCGACCGATGGCGACGGGGCGTTTTCGGTGGGCTGATTGAACAAGTTAAACCCCTCGGCCGGCGGGGCTTTACCGGTTGTCGGCAAACGGGGCGTAACGGGTGTGGGGCTTGCCGGGCCTACCGCGACACCGGGCGAAAGTGAATGATCCAAAGCGTGGGCAACCTGCGGCAACAGGGGCAGCAGACGGTTGAAATCCAGTTCGTGAAACACCGGTGCCAGCCGCTGGAGCTTTTGGGGTTGCGGCCGCATTTTATCCAGTTCCACATCCAGGGGCAGGTCATCAAGCAGGCGGACCAGTTGGCGGGACTTGGCCAGCACGGGCATATTGTTGCGCAGGGCTTCACCCACCTTGCCGGGAATTTCGGCCGCGTGCGTCAGCAGGTTATCCAGATTGCCATACTGGCTGATCCATTTGGCGGCGGTTTTCGGCCCCACACCGGGTATACCGGGAATATTGTCCGCGGTGTCACCGGTCAGGGCCAGCACATCGCAGGCCTGTCGCGGTGAATATCCTTTTTTTTGCAGCAGGGCGGCGGCATCCACCGTTTCCGCGGTCTGAATGTCGTACAGGAACACATTGTCGCAAATAAGCTGGTCCAAGTCCTTATCACGCGAACAGATATATATATTAATGTTTTCATCGCCGGCTTTATCCGCGGCGGCGGTCAGCCGCCGGACCAGCGTGGCGATCACATCATCGGCTTCGCAGCCATCCACGCGCAAAATGGGAATTTCCAGAATAGAAACGATCTGGCTGATGCGCTGAATCTGCGGGGGCATGTCTTCGGGCATCGGCTTGCGCTGGGCTTTGTATTGCGAATCAATCTGATCACGATTGGAACTGCCCGCATCCATCGCCAGGGCGACATAATCCGGCTGGCGGCTCTGCAGCAGTTTGAACAAAGCGGAAACAAAGCCAAACGTCGCGTTGGTCGGTTCGCCCGTGCGGCTGACCAGGCCGCTCATGGCGTGATAGGCACGGTAAATCTGGGCATGTCCGTCGATTACATAAAGATTCCTGACCATGACGGACATTGTACCGCATGGCCGGAAATTGCGCCCGGTTGAATGGCGGAAAAATCAGGGCCGGCGCACGGTGGCCCAACGGCCAACCACATCAACCGCCAGTGCCGCCATTCAACAGTGTTCCGGCACACCCGGCAAAATAGCTGATTAGGGATTGGTACGAAATAACTTCCCGAAAGAGCGAATTAAAACGCGACATG
>JAJZEY010000082.1 GCA_021805585.1 Planctomycetota bacterium | reverse complement strand
TCAGTTGATCCAGAATTTCCGCGTCGGCCGGTGAGAGATTAGTTAAGGCCTCAAGCGCGTTTTCGCCATAGGCTAGAATAAAATCAAAAATCCGGTCGTGGTCAAACAGGGAATCCGGCGTGGGAAAGTCCTGACCATTGAATTCACCATATTTGTAGCGCATGCGGATAGACCTCAAAACAGCTCACACCAACCATTATACCCCACCGGCCGCGCGAAGAATTAATATTCGCAATCCATCCCGAAATACCCGGACCGTCGGGGACACCAGAACCGCATGAATCGGATAATCCACAAATAGTCGGTGAACGCTAATGGACAACACACTACCGGAAACCGGCGTTATCGGCCCGGATGCGGATATATGTAATGACAATAATCCACATCAAAATAGCCGCCGGCTGCGCGATTGTTATAGCAATAAATACCCAGTCGCGTGCCCCGATAATTGGCCCAGCCAAGTTTGAATTGGCCGCCGATGCCGTGGAATTGCTTGCCATTTAAGCTCCATGCAAAGCGGCAGGTGACATGATTGCCGATGCGGACCTCCAGCCACACCAGGTTCTGATAGAGCCTTGGACCGAGCGTCGATTTTTTGGCATTTTGCAGTTCAATGATGCGTTGGCCATGCCGCTGCACGATTCCAAGTTGCGCCGCAACGCCATGGAAAATGCAGAGTCCCGCCCTTTGGCCATTGGCCATACCCGCAACATCGGCCTTTATTTTCACATTGCCGCCGGCACCAAGCCCACCGCAACGCCCCACAGAATCGCCAACAACGCGCTACGGCTGAAATTCAAGAATGCGCCAAACATGGGAGCCCCTTTTAAATGCCGACCATCTTACCCGGACGTAACCACGACTCGGACCCGATGCGGAACCATTCAAGGCTTTGTTAAGGCTTAAGCGCGTGGCCAAAAAACCGAAGCTCCGCCACCGTGGCGTTATGCGCATTGAAATAGCGCACATAGCGAAATGGTGTCCGGTTGCCGATACCAATCGGGATTCGCACCGGCGTGCCCGCCCCGCCCTTGGCTCCCCAGATTTTAAAAAGCGTTACCGGATGTGAAAAAGCCGGCGAATCCGCGCCCTGAAATGCGCCGCCGTACATCCAGGATGTGGTCAGGGTACTGGTGCAAAGCGGCGTGTACTCAATTTCGGTTATCACCTCAGGCGAACCAAGATCCAGACCGACCCAGCCGCGGGCACCGCTGCAAGTGCGAAGATTGCCGTCAAATGCGGCGGCGGCGCGCCGCGCCGCGGTTCCAATCACCGTGCCCCGCAGTACATTGGATTTCCAGCGGCCAGGCACCACTTTAACCGCGGCATCCGGCCGGCTGTCCCCAAAGGCATTTACACCAACAACGCGGTAAAAATAGGTTCGACCGTTCCTGACCCGCCGGTCCATAAACGACGTACCCAGATACCAGCCGGTCCGGGGAACCGGAGAAATTCCAATTCGCTTAAACAAACCGCCGGGGGCGATTGCACGCAGAATAATATAGCTTCGCGCACGGTCGGATTCGGTCCAATGCAGGCGAACCCGTCCATTGCCCGCCTGTGCCCATAGATTCAGCGCGGGTGCGGGTGCGGTTTTGAGATTATCGTAAACCGCCGGGAAACCGGCAACGATACCGATTTGCCGGTAGTGCATCAGGCTGCGCTTGAATTCCGGATTATGCGTATCGGTTTTCTGATTATCGCGCGCTAAATTCTCGAGCTTGAGTAGAGGCTTGCATCGGGGCGGTAGCCCGGTATAATGGAGGAATGTTTAAGGGACTGATATTTATCACGGCGCTGAATCTTGCGGGAATAGTCTTTCCGCCGATTTGGCTCATTTCGGTCCCCCTGACAATCCGGTGGGCGAAGAAGCCTTGCTGATGCTTTTTGGGCCCGCGTAAAATCTAGTTTCCCCCGTGTGCCGCTGAGGTCGGTCGATACGATGCTGGCGGCATGGCGGCGGAAGAACGGGGTCGGTCGATCCCGCGGACCGCGAACCACGTGTTTTTTTTCACGCCGCGGTTTCCGTTTTTATTCTGGAAACATTAAAACTACGCTATCTCGGCAAGAACATTGTTTTTGCTACGAAAGGGTATTTTATGTATTCCACCGATATTTTAACTTTATCCCGTGCCCGTAAGGACATCCTTGACGGAGCCGGGGCGATCCTCACGATAGCGAAAACGCAGGGCGGATCGTCTGCGGACACGGAGCAGCGGGAATTATTGTCAAATGTTGTGGATGGGCATAAATCAGGCGAGTCCCCTGCGTACCCTGGCGCGCCCGTAGGGCGTGCCCGTAACCGAGCAAAAAGATACCTTGACAAATACTGCCTCGTGCGATATAGTTTACGCCGCGGATCAAAGAGATTGTCGCGTGGAACCAGGGAGCTACGGGGGGGCACGGGTGATACGAACCTGCGATCTCTGACGGCTGCACCGGGAACCCTCCTGCCTGCGGTTTTGACCGCGCGACCGGGCGGGTGTATCCGGACGGGTCGGCGAGAGTCGCCTTTGCGGGTTGCCACGGACCTTATTTTGGGGGACTGAATATAAAAGTTGACAAAAATATGACCTCCGCTGCCGCAGCGGCCGTGGCGGGCGTCAACACCAGCCGAATACGGTCGCTGTGCCAGCGCGGCGCTGTTGCCGCCACCAAGCATGGCCGCGACTGGATGGTGGATGGCACCAGCCTGCGCCGCTGGATGCGGAGCCGCCGCAACGGCCGTCCGCCGGGCAAGCGGACGACCTGAAGATCGGAGGGTATATGACATGCGATAGACCTATGGCGACCGAAATATGCGCGGCGTTCGGCGGCCAAATATGCGG
>JAJZEY010000294.1 GCA_021805585.1 Planctomycetota bacterium | reverse complement strand
CAGGGTTGCGGTGTCAAACGGGCCGCTTTGTACGCCATTTACCGCCATAAAATAAGATGCAGCGGTCGGCACCGGCGGCGGAGAACCGGCATTTGATGCCATCGCGCCGGCCATTTGATTCCCCATTCCCATCCCCACGGCCATGCCCGCGCCTAAGCCAGCCATGCCGCCGGAGGGGTTGGCGGCCGCCAGCGGAATGGCGGTGGCCGTCTGATATCGGGTGTACTGGGACATATCGCCCAGGACGCCCATTTTGGTGCGCGTATCCATGGCCTGTTCAACTTCCGGCGGCAGCGAAATATTTTCCACATAAAACAGCGTTAATTCAATTCCCAGCGTGGCCAGGTCGGGCTTAATTCCTTCCAGGGCCAGCTTGCTTATTTTGTCATAATTTCCGGCCAGTTCCAGGGCTGGAATATTGGCTTTGCCCAGCACATCCGTAAAGCGCGACACAATGGTATCGCGCATCTGGCCGGAAATTTGCAGACTTTCGAATGATGGATTGGTCGCCACCACCTGGCGGAGGAAAACCGCCGGGTCACTGATGTGCATCGCATAGGCACCAAACGCCCGGATCCGCACCACACCAAATTCGCTGTCGCGCATCATGATCGGGTTGGGCGTGCCCCATTTCTGGTCGGTGAACTGCCGGGTGGCAATGAAATAGACTTCAGCCCGGAAGGGTGAATCAAAGCCATATTTCCAGCCCTTAAGCGTGGAAAGAATCGGCATGTTCTGGGTTTGCAGCTTGTACATGCCGGGGCCGAACACATCGGCCAGTTTGCCCTCGTTTACAAAAACGGCCGCCTGCCCTTCGCGCACCGTTAATTGCGCGCCCATTTTAATTTCGTTGTTATAGCGTTCAAACCGATAGGCAAGAATGTCGCTGTCGGCGGGTTCGGTCCATTGAATAATATCAATGAATTCGGCTTTGGCTTTCTGAAACAAAGACATGAAGACCTCCTCAAAAAAGGTGCCTTGGCAATGGACTTAACGCGCTAAGGATACCACCGGTTGGGTTGGGAAACAACCTTTTTTTTGCAACATTGTAAAGGGGTAAGAGGAACTGCCAATTTGGGTGGCCGGACCGCCTGCTGTGGCGAGGCGGCTGACCGTAGGCGGCCGCGACCAGGGTGGGTCGGGTGCCGGAAGTCGGAAGCAAGGGATATCGCGGATCGCTTAAATACCGACGGGCGGCTGTCGCAGTATCAGGATTGCGTCGGTTTGCGGGTTTTTTGCGGGCTACATTGGGATTCATCCGGATGCAGCCGAAGGCGGGCGGCGACAATCAACAATACGCCCAAAACTGTGGCCCAAAAGGCGTCCGTTTGCCAGGAAAGTTGCGGCGGCATGATCACGTTTTGTCCCAGTGTGGTCAAATGGTACATGACGCGCAAATGAAACCAGGCGAAGGCGTCGGCATGCAAATTCGGCGGTACGGCATGAAGCAGCCACAGCGTCGGACAACTGTTGACCAGTCCCATCAGCGGCCAGGAATGGCCCCCTTCCGATGCGAATCCCAGCACCGGAACCGCAGTAATCGGCATAAAAATAAGCGCCCCTGCAATAAGCAGTGCAATAGCCACCGCACCACCAGGCGAAACGCACCGGCATAACAACAGTGTAAGCCCGGTACAAAAGACCGCCCAGGCCAGAACCAGGCAACAAAGTCTGGCGGCGACCGGGGCGGACAAAAATCCGGCAATAAGGCCGGGGCCGGCCAGTGCGGCGCAAATAGCCAGCGTTAATGTCACCCCCCCGCCCAGAAGACGGCCATATATTTTTTTGTGGCGCGAAGCGGAAAAAAGAACGGCGGCCTGAACGACCACGCCCCAAGTTGTTAAAAGCAGCAGCAAAATCAGCCAGCCAATGAAACGATCCGACGGGCGGCTTTCCCCAGCCTGTCCGTGGTCGAACACCGCAGGCCAGAAAAAGAGTGCCGCGGCCGGCAGCAGCGATAAGGCGTGATTCGCAATAAATCGAAAGACCGGATTTGCCATGGGAGCATCATACCTGCTGGGTGCCGGCTGCGGAAACTGGCAAACCGCCGGCGGCCAATGCATATGTCGGCAGGTTTTCTTGCCGGCGCAGCGGGCGGACTTAGCTTCCGGGATTTTCTTTGTCGGCCACTGCGGCACCGGTCAATTGCTCGGCGGGATCGGGCATGATCATTTGCACCTTGCGAATCCGCCGCGCATCGCTTTCGGTAACGGTAAGCCGCAAATTTTCAATATCAATGGAAACGCCTTTCACCGGAATGGTGCCGAGTTGATTAATAATCAGGCCGCTGATGGTCTGGTAATCCTGACTTTCCAGAAGATGAAGATCAAGCTCGCGGTTAATATCGGTGATATTGGTGCGGCCGTCCAGCTCAACGGTTGTGGGACTGATTCGGCGGAACTGGCGGGCTGTGGGCGTTTCAAATTCATCGGCAATATCGCCGACAATTTCCTCCAGAATATCCTCGCTGGTGACCAGGCCGGCGGTGCCGCCGAATTCATCAAGGACAATCGCCATGTGAACCCTCTGCAGGCGAAATTGCCGCAACAGGTCACGCAAAGGTTTGGTGTGGGGAACAAATAGTGGCGGACGCATTAAGGAACGGACATTAAATGATTGATCCGCCTCGGCGGTGCGGGGCAGAGCCAGGAGGTCCTTGGCGTAAAGGAGCCCCAGGATATTATCCAGATTGCCATCGTGAACGGGCAGGCGGGAAAGGCCGTCGCGCAGAATCTTTTCGCGAATTTCCTCCAATGGTGAATGAATGCTGATGGTGACCATATCGGTTCGCGGCGTCATGATCTGGCTGACTTGCAGGTCCTGGAAGCT
>JAJZEY010000127.1 GCA_021805585.1 Planctomycetota bacterium | reverse complement strand
GCATTGGAAGCGGAAATGGCCAGGCTCGATGACGCCTGCGTGCACCGGCCCGACCGCAACTTCGTGAACTTCGGACCCGCCCACCTGATAAAAATCCATCAGCCCGCATGGCGTGGGGGTGGCCGACCGACCGCTTTGCGGATACAGGCCGGAGGCAAACCGCACCGGCTTAAGCCATGGGTGGCCCTGTATCGGAATGCCGCATTGTTCAGCCATTTCGCGCTCAAATAACTGTACCTGTGGAAAATCGGCGGCCATTGACGGATAAAAGTCTTCAATTTGGCTTCGGACAATATGCAGAAGGGCGGTTGAATCATCCGCCAGTACGGCCAGCACGGTTCGCGGCATTGTGCGTTCCGCCTCTGGCCGCGCCGGGTCCGGAATTGCAAACAGACTAACCGTGCGCCAGCCGCGGACCATGGCGGCGGCCAGCAATTGCTGGAAAGTTCCCATAGCGTGCCGGGGAACCTTCTGGTAATCCATCGCCCGACCCGCATTCAGCGCCGCAAAGCCACTGGTTGAAACTGATTGGGTCATCGTTTGGCTCCCATGAATGCCGCGGCCTGATGTAAAATTGCCGCCAGCGGTGGAGGAATAAACAGACCCAGCATCAGGACCAGCAGCAGCGTCAGCAAAATGGGCGCGGCGGTAAGAAATGTATCATGGTAACGCGTGCGTCGTGCGGCGCTGGAGGGACGGCCCTGAACCACAGCCAGCACCGTGCGGCCCATTCCCAGGAAAATTATCAGCAGCAGAATCAGGAACGCCGCGGCCGCCCAATAGTGCCCGCCGGAAAATGTGCCGCCCAGAATCATGAATTCACTGACAAACGGTCCAAAGGGAGGCGACCCGGTGACGGCAATAAATCCCAGGAGAAAAAGCATTCCCGAAAGCGGCAGACGACGCATGGCTCCGCTGATTTCCGGGGTGGTCTTTGCGCCAAAAGCGCGATGAATATTCCCCGCGGAAAGAAACAGCACACCCTTCGTGAAGGCGTTGTTGATGATATGCAGCAATGCGCCGAACAGGGCCGGCCCGCCAATGCCCAGCCCCAGGACAAGTATGCCCATGTTTTCCACGCTGGAATAGGCGAGCATGCGTTTAATATCTTTCTGGCCCACAACAAATAGCGCGGCAAACGCCATGGAAAGCAGCCCCATGAATATGAGAATGTGCGAGGTCCACAGGCCCTGTCCGGCCGCCCGAAGAATGTGGCCGGCGCGCATCACCATCAGAAAGGCGCAGCTTGTAAGTCCGCCCGACATCAATGCGCCAACGACGCCGGGCGCTTCGCCATACGCATCGGGCTTCCAGGTGTGCATGGGCGCAAGGCCCATTTTCGTGCCGTAGCCGACCAGCAGAAATATAAAGCCCCCTTGCAGCCAGGCCGCGTTCAGATGGGGTGCCTGCCGCACCAGCCCGTTGATTTCCAGCGTGGGCGTAATGCCCTGGCTGACCGCGGAATAGGCGACAAAAAATGAACCGAGCAGGGCCAAAGCGATGCCGACCGAACAGATCAGAAGAAATTTCCAGGTCGCTTCAATTGATCGCGGCGTCCGGTTGAAATAAATCAGCGGGGCGCAACTCAGCGTTGTTCCTTCCATGGCGATCCACATCACGCCCAGGTGGTCAGAGCAGGTTACCAGCGTCATGGCACCCAGAAACAGCGGCAGGCAGCAGCAGAATACGCGGTTGATGCGCTCGGTCCGGTACCGAAGATAGCCGACCGCATAAAATGAACAGACCAGAAAAAGACCGCTGATCACCAGAAGCACAATTTTTCCCGGCGGGTCAATCGCCAGGTAATGCCGCCAGTATCCGGTGTCCGATCCTTCCAGAATCGTCAATACCAATCCGAAATGCGCCACACCCACCGCGGGCAAAATCAGCGGACGGTAGCGCTCGGACGGAATGATTACCGCAATACCCGCGCCCAACAGACAAACAAGCAATATGGCCAGATATATCACAGTCTATTCTTTCAGCGCCGCAAGCTGGCGCGTATCCAAAGAGGAAAACGTCCGGTTTATATGATGCAGAATAATACTGATCACAAATATACCCACGAATAAATCCAACAGAATTCCCAGTTCCACCAGTGACGGAATCGCCGCCAGAAGCAACAGCCCGAAAACAAATATCCCGTTTTCCAGAAGCAGAAAGCCAATGGTTTGCGTAACCGCCTTGACCCGTGCGGTAAGAAGCAGAAATCCCGTAAAAATGGTGGATATTGACGTTGGTATCACCAGCAGCCCCAGCGGGTGCCGCGGGCCGGATAACCGCGCCGCCATCAGCAATGCGAACCCGGTGACCAGGGCACCCAGCAGAATGCTGGGCATGAAGCCGACAATGGGTTCAACTTCCTTTTTTACATTCGCGTCGCGCAGTGCCTTGAGCAGCATGTAGGGTATAAGAAGCCCCTTCACGGCCACGGTAATTGCCGCCATAACCAGGGGCACACCGCCGCGATCGTGCAATGCCAGTACGGGCAGAAGACCAAGCAGCACGCCCTGCAAAGCCGCCGCACGCACCAGAGAACTCATGCGCCCGGCTCCCAGAGCGTAGAGATTCATCAGAATCACGAGAACCAGAACTGCGTTAAGTATGAGCATAAATATCCCAATGTATCAGCCAACCAGCAGAAGAAATCCAAACGCGCCAAGCAGGCTTGCGACCGCCAGTAAAGTTGGAACAGACTTCATGCGCAATCGCGCCATCGTGGATTCGACAATGCCAACGATGACCCCGGTTATGGGCAATCCGATAAGCATCAGGACCCAGAGTTGCGTGAATTCTCCGTTCAGGCCGCGGTCAAGCGGAACAAGAATATGA
>JAJZEY010000265.1 GCA_021805585.1 Planctomycetota bacterium | reverse complement strand
ATATTCACGCGCATCCACCGAGCCGGTGGAGCGTTTGAACCCGCCGCTGGAATTGCCCGGGGCCATATCCCGATTCCAGGAATCCGAATACCACGAAAACGCACCCTCATCGGCAAAGGCGCTCCCGTCGATATTTTCCGTGGTTGTCAGATCAACATCCGGCGACTGATTGGTCAGCGAATAGGCGGCGCCGTCGGCACAAAAGCACTTCATCGCGGGTTGCCCCACATCTTCAATCGCCGGCCGGTAGTTTCCGGGAACCTGAACATACGGAAAGCCGCAGGTGGAATTGCCGGTGGCCTGCGGGTCGAGCAGAAAAAGCCCGGCGGCACAATACGATAACATGGGACCTACCGGAGGCTGGATCGATGAGCTGGAATAAGGCACCGCCAGTAAATTATTGGATGGGCAGATAAAAGCCGGATAGGCGCGTAGAAATTCAAATCGCGACAGCCGGTCCGGCTTGCTCGCCGCGCGTATGTCGGCGGTGTTCGAGCAGACGAACCGATGACCCATTTCATCGGCCAGCGGCGTCATCCAGTCATATTCGGTGCAGAGATTGGGATAATCATATTCGGAATAGGACCCATGCGCGCCGCTGTCGATATTGGACCAGAAAAAGTCCCCGCTGGTGGCCGGGCTGCCCGGAATGGCATCCTGCCATTGCGCGGCATATTCCTCCAAAGCTTGTCCGATGGAATGCAAATTGGCGGCGCAGGCCACCGCTTCGGCTTCCCGTTTGGCCTCCGCCAAAGCCGGCAGCAACAGCGCGATAAGCAGGGCGATAATCGATATAACCACCAGCAATTCAATGAGGGTAAAGCCGCCTGTTCCCGATCCGCGGCTTGCCCTCCGGAAAACTTTCCGCTGCCGGCCATCTTGGAGCGAAAAGTTATTCCCGGTCGTATCCTCCAGCTTCTTTTTCATGTTCATAGTCGCTACTCCTTATTAAATCAGACCGCGGCAATTACGCTGTTCCTTATGAGCCACCGACGGAGGCAACGCGATCGCGATGCAACCATTTTTCATATTGCGCTCGGGTGGGCGGCGGCGGCGAACCGGGCCGCGGCGGCTTTTCATGCGCCGTGACCATGCGTCCGGAAAGCGGCGCAAAGGTAGGCCCTGCCTTTCCCAGCCAGCTGTTAAGCAATACCGGCTCGGGGCGGCGCAAAATACGACCCCCCCGGCTCCAGTAGGAAAATGCGGCCGGATAGCCCGTGTTATGCCCGGTAAATGGAGACATCACGGGGATGGTATCGCCTGTTTTAAGGTCATAGTGGAAGGCTTTTCCGGTTACCGAATCGATAAATAACGGGTTATCGGAAAACCGCTTGGCGGAATCGGGACCAAAATAGCGCTGCATCGTCCAGGCCCCGGCGGCCAGCGTGATAATCAGAACAGTGATCACCGTTATTCGCCCCGGTCCACTATGCAACCATTCTTCAAATTGATCGGGCATTGTGCCACCTCCGCAAATCGCGCCATTATCCGGGCCAGTTTGCTGACTGAAATTATTGCATGCCGGCGCGCCCGGCAAGTCGCGTCCGGGCCGCACGCACGGTTGACGAATATTTTGGCCGCGCAACATTAACAGCGCGTTGCAGGCTGGTTAAAACGCTGATAGCCCCGCCCAGCCATAGTCCGCCGGCGTTGCGCCAAGACAGGCACCGCCTGTAGAACTTCACGAAAACATATCGTGATGCTGCCCAACTCTTTATTTCGAAGCGATAAACTTCAGCTTGACCAGTGCAATGGCTTTCAGTCGGCGAATGCCGACGGCCAAAACGTTTTGCGCCCCTGCGTTTTAGGAGGTTTTCCATGTTTAAATTAAACGGATTCACAAAAACATCGGGTATCCTGGCGGCGGCGGCCATGGCCGCCTTTGGCACGCCGGCGAAGTCGGCGATCGCCGCAAATGCCAGCTACATCAGCAGCACTTCAACCATCACCAACGTTCGCGGCGGCGGGCCAAGTTCCGGCGCATCACGCATCACCGCGGAGGGATCCAGCAGCGGATATTACGCCAACTATGGAGTTATGGATTTTAATGCGTCGAATCTGGGTGTCCCTGCGGGCATCAACCTGGTCAACGTGTCCGGATTAGGCTTAAACCTGACCGACAAAGATGAATATTTCGCCGCAGCCGGACCGGTTAATTTTTATATCACGGAGAACA
The DNA here is from genome assembly GCA_021805585.1 of Planctomycetota bacterium. Next base: position 10,077 of record JAJZEY010000265.1, on the reverse strand, counting down.
CCAATTCTTTAAGTTCCGCCGCGTACACATCCGGGGCGGCCTACGGTGGCGCCGCCCCGGCGGGCTCGTTGTATTCCGCATCCAACCCCAACGGAAAACTGTTTCTTTTAGGTACCGAAACCTACACCCCGGGACTGGAAACGAATGCCGGAGTTGCCTCCGCAGGCTATCAGTTTCAATACAATTTCAGCGGCATTCCCACGGCGTTAAGCACCTATCTTTCCAGCCAAATCAACAGTTTTGGCGATATTCGTATTCTGGCCACACCGGGCAGCGGTTCCACCGCGGCGGACTATCAGGGCAGCCAAAGTGATCCGTCCGGCACCCCGCCGTTGTTTGCTCCGCAGCTTACCATCACCGGCACGACCGCCAGCGCTCCGCCTTCGGACGCCCTGCTGTCGCTGCCAAATTCAACCGTTACATTTAACCGAATTGTAAATTCCACCCCCGCCACCGGTGCGCTTACCTTGACCAACTCTTCCGCCAGCGGCCAGGACTCGGCCACCTATGGCGTGATCGGCCAACCGGCCAACGTGAATGCCGCTAACCCTGAAGGCAACGGGGTGGGATCGTCGGGTACCGATCCACTGGGCCCCGGTGCCACCACCACCATTTTCGTTGGAATTGACGCCTCCGGCATTGAGCCAGGATCCGGCCACCGCAACGGTTGAAGTAGTCAATCACAGCAACCCGAATCAGTCGCCGTTGACCGTCACCATTTCGGCCAATCAGGTGGTGGCGAACCGGTTTATTAATAATGCCGGTGGTTCGGCGGGGGTTAATTTTGGAAACATCCTTATTCCGGCCGGCTCCACTTTAATTAACCAGGTGACACCACAAAATGTTCAATTGACCACCACCAACTCCGCTTCCGGTGTGGCTGATTATACACCCAACAGTTTAACCACCGTGGAGCTTGCGGGCAGCACCGCTATTGCCGCCCCCACCGGATCCCAGACCGCGCCCGGTCTGCTGCAAAGCAGCCCTTACGGCGATAACAGCTATATCACCATGGCGGCGGACCCCAATAATGCCAGTACCACTTTTGGCAGTACCACTAACGCCAGCGATCCGGGAAACGAAACCGCCACTCGCAGCGTCACATATTTTGTTCCGGGAACCGACACCGTCGGCGGCGGTTATGTCAATGCCAAATATTACATTGGTTATGCCTCCTTTGGCTTAACCCAGCTGGATTCGGCAACAGGCGCAGCGCAAAATCCGACCGGACGAATTTATGTGATCGGAAACATCTATCAGCAGGCGCAACTTCAGGATGCCCAGTCCACCGCCAACAACGGCACCACCGGTGCGGCCCCAACTTCTTTTTATGCGCAGCTCCAGAATGCCCCGCATACCGCAAATTATGCACCGGGTAACGACATCGGCTTGCGTGATGCCGCGGTTATCACCGCCGCGCCGACCGGCATTGATGCGGCCAATACACAATATGCCGGCGACTGGACGCTGGATCCGGCCCTGGCCGCCAAACCCACGATTGGCGACGGCCAAAGCGTAAATGCCGCCGACTTCACACCCGGCAGTACATTGCAGCCGGTTTTGCTCAATGGCCAATACCAGGTCCAGATTAATGGCGTAACCGCGGAAAATTCCGCCACCGGTCTGGATGGCAACGCCGTTGCCGGAGCCAAGGCCAACGATCTGGGCACGCAAAACTATATTTTGACCGCCGACGTAACCGGCAACAAAGGCCATGCCGGAATTGCCAATTCGGCGGCGATCCTGGCGGGTGAATCCTACAACAGCTACAGCATCCAGCGCGCCAATGAAACCGGCAGCCAACAGACCACTGTGCAGTTCCTCGGTGGAACCGCCAGCGCGGCCACAACCCTGTCCGTGGATTTTGCCAACGCCCCGACCGCCAACACCAGCGTCGTCAGCGATGTGGCCAATATCAGCGGTACCGGTGCCGATACGCACGTGGTGCAGATGAGCTACAACCCGGGTTCCGTCAGCAACGGCGGCAACAGTCCGGTATTGGCCTGGAACAACAGCGCCATTTATCAGGCAGCCGACTTCGGCAACACCGGCGGCACTCCCACCGAATATACCGGTGCCTACAATCCTGCCACCGAAAATACGCTCGGCTCCTATGGTGTTAACACCGCCAATGACACGGTCTGGGCGGTCGTGAATAATGGCGCGGGCAACTTTGCGGTCATGCAGAGAATTCCCGGCGACACCACCGGAAAAGGTTCCGTTGGGCTAAGCGACCTTTCCACGGTTTACAATAATGTGGGCATCACATCGGGTGCCACATGGAGTCAGGGTGATTTTGCCGGTGCGGGCAGCGTGACCCTGGGCGACCTGTCCACTGTGTACAACAACGTGGGAGTGGCCGAGTCCGGCCCGCCGCCTTCCGCTCCGCTGATCACGCACAACACGCAGACCACCCCGCGGATGCTGATATCCGCCATTCCGGCGGGCAACGCACCGGCGATAACCGATGTGACCCTCACGGTGAACAAAACCACCGGCAACGCCACGCTGGTGTTCAGCAACCCCAGCGCGCAGTTCTATGCATGGGAAATCACCTCCACAACCGGCGGTCTAAGCTACACGAATCTTACGGATCTGCCGAACTTCGGCACCGGGCTTCATGCCCGGGGCCCCACCGCCCTGGATGGTGTGTTTGGCGGTTTTGCCACAGGCGGATTTTACAATCCCGGTGGCACGTGGAATCTGGGTGACATTATTACGCCGGCCGATATTACCACCAGCTCGCTTGATTTCAGCTTCAATGAATTTAATGCCACCACGGGTCTGTCGGTGACTTTTGATCCTGGAACAATTAACTATACCAGCGTTCCGGAGCCGACTACGCTTCTGCTGACCGTCATCGGCGGTATGGCTCTGATTGCGGTACGTCGCAAACGCAGGCAGGCCTGAGTCCATGCCTCCGGCGTAAGAACACGTTCCTTTTACCCGTCCGGTGGCACCATCGCCACCGGAGGGTTTTGACTGGACATAAGCCGGGGGAATGTGACTGTCGGATGTGCTCCGCTTTTTCCGGTTTTTCCCCGGCTGGTTCAGAGGCGTCGCTGTTCCGCAATCAAGGATAAAAAAGCGGTGGAGATTCCTGCCACGCCGACGGCTTTGCCGATGAATGCGGGCGAATATCCCGCCGGTTTCCGCAGCCCGGTGTTTTATTTGGGGGTTCCATTTGGGGCGCGGCCATCCTGGCCGCCTTGCGCCGGCTCGGTGACACAGACATTCTTGTCCGCAGGCGTCTGGTGAGCCGTTCGTTCCTGATTTACGGGCAGGGTCCCGATTGGAGGCTTGTGGTGAATGACATTAAGGCCATAAACCGCTCCGTCATCCGCGGATTCACGCGGAATGGCCCATTAGCCGCCGGCCAGAAAATAATCCATTAATTCATGTCCGGTTTCCACATGCAGATCGCTTTGGCGGGCGGCGGTTTCCGTATAAGGGCGGGGCACGGCGCATTTCCTCTGGGTGCCGGCCATGGCGAAGGGCACAGGCGCGTCATGGTGTTTGCGTGTGGAACACTGTGTGGCATGGTCCGGCATAATCAGCAGCCGCCATTCGGGAAAGCTCTGGAGTTTTTGCAGAATCGGCCCGACCACATATTGGTCAATACTTTCAATGCTGGCAATTTTAGTGGCGTAATCGCCCTGGTGGCTGGCTTCATCCGGTGCCTCCACATGGCAACAGACAATATCGTAATGGTCCAGTGCGTCGCAGGCATAACGGCCCTGCGCGGCGTAGTCCGTATCGTGGTAACTGGTAATGCCGGGCACCGCAATATTCTGCCAACCCAGCAGATTCGCAATGCCGCGCAGCAGGTCCACCGCGGTAATCATGGCACCCTGCTTGCCGAAGCGCTGCGCGAATCCCGGCACATTCGCCGCCCGGCCCTGGCCCCACAGCCAAATATCCGTCGCCTGGTTTTCCCCAAATTGCCGCCGCACCAGATTCACCTCATGGTCCTTTAGAACCGCATGGGCTTTTTGCATCATGTCCAGCAGCATTTGGCTGCCCGCCCCTTTGGGTAAGTGGGTTTTGATCGGCTGGTCGGGAATATCATGCGGCGGCGTGGTGGCCAGACGCGAAAAATCTCCGCCGTGAACGGTCACCAGGTTGCGATAACTGACTCCCGGATGAAATATTACCGGCGATCCGGTTCCCGCCGGAGCAATCTGTTTGACGACCGCATCCAGCAGTGTGCGGGCCTCGCCATCGGTAATATGACCCGCCGAATGATCCACCATCACATCTTCCACAATAGTGACGAAATTGCAGCGGAATACCCAGTCTTCCGGAGCCAGCTTAAGCCCCATGGCCGCGGCTTCCAGCGGTGCGCGGCCAGGATGATATTTGGCCGGGTCATATCCCAGCAGGCAAAGTGTGCAGACATCCGAGCCGGCGCTGAAGTTGGGCGGAGTGGTGCGAACCGTTCCAATGCGCCCATTCATCGCAACCTGGTCCATATTTGGCTTGCGGGCCACTTCCAGCGGCGTTTTGCCACCCAATTCTTCAATCGGGGAATCCGCGGCTCCATCCGGAATAACAATGGCATATTTCATAATGGAAAATTCCCAAAAACAAAACGGTTTAAACCGCCGGATCTATCACCCGCAGGTGCGCTACTTGCCCGCGTATGCAGGAAAGCTGGTTAAGTTCGCCCAGTGCGTTGCCAATACTGCCATCGCTGGCTTCATGCGTCATCACCACCAGGGGCACATAACTTTCCGCGCGGGATTCATGTTGGGCGACCGCCGCCAGCGAAATGCCGTTTTCGCCCAGCACGCCGGTAATTTTGTGCATCACCCCTGGCCGGTCCAAGGCCTGCATACGCAGATAATGGCGTGATATCACCGCGCGCGGCGGAACCACCACCGCCGGCTTGCGCTTTCCAAGTGCCGGCAATTCCCGAAAAAGAACATCCGCCGTTCCCATGGCCGAATCCACAATGTCCGCCAGAACCGCACTTGCGGTAGGACGACCGCCCGCTCCGCGTCCGTAATACAGCGTCTGTCCGCTGGCGTGGCCGAACACGCTGATGGCGTTAAACGGCCCGCTGACGCTGGCCAGTAAATGCTGCTTAGGTACAAATGCCGGATGCACCCGCAACGATACGCCATCCTTTATCTTTTCCGCGATGGCCAGCAGCTTGCAGACATATCCCAGTTCGCGGCCATAACAGAGGTCTTCCGCGTCCAGGGAATCAATACCCTGAATCTGAATTTTGCCAAACGGCACCTGAACGCCAAATGCCAGCGCCGCCAGAATGGCCAGCTTGTGGGCGGAATCCGTGCCGCGCACATCCATGGACGGGTCCGGCTCGGCAAAGCCGGCGGCCTGCGCCCCGGCCAGTGCCTGGGCATAGGTCTGGCCGCCGCTGCTCATCTGGGTAAGAATATAATTGCACGTTCCATTGACGATCCCGATGATGCGGTCAATATCATTGGCCACCAATCCGCGGGCCAACGCCATGACAATGGGAATTGCGCCACCGCAGGAGGCTTCAAAACAGACGCTTGATTGGGCCCGCCGCGCCGCCCGGAAGACTTCCACACCATGCAGGGCCAGCAAATGTTTGTTAGCCGTTACCACGCGTTTGCCGGCGCGCAGAGCTTTTGTGATGAGTCCTTGGGCCGGATCCAGGCCGCCGATTAATTCCACCACAATGTCAACTGCCGGGTCGCGCAAAATCAGGTTGGCATCCGTGGTGAAAAGGTTTTTGGGAATGCCGGGGCGAATCCGCTTCGCATCCCGCACCAGAATGTGCCGCAATTCAAACGTCCGCCCCGATCGCTTTTTCAGAAGCGATTTTTCTTTAAGCAGCATCTCGGCCACGGCCGAACCAACCGTGCCGCAGCCCAGAATCGCCACACCGGTACGCATGTTACGCTCCATTAAAAAGCCGGCCAACAGGATACGCGCACCGGTTGGTTCCATCCAGCGGTGCGGATTCAGACGTTGGACAGGGTGTGTCCGTTTTAATCGGGAAGGTCGCTAAACCGCGATTCGCCGCTGTTTTTTGTGTTTTTTTTGTGCCAATCCGGGGTCCCGGCCCGCCAATGCCTTCAGGCGGCCAAAATCGCGGCCGCCTCGTTTGTCGGGCAAGATGCCCGACCCCCAAAAGACTATCGGGCAAGATGCCCGACCCCCAGACAAAAAAATAGCCAAACTGGGGGTCGGGCGTCTCGCCCGACAGGTGCGCCGGCCCCAATGTTCGCCCCCCGATGCAATTGGCGTTCCGCCCGTTAGTCGCTCTACTTTCCACTGCTCCATTATCTCCAGATCCGCGTTGCTGCGGCAACGCCGGGCGTCTGGCCCGCCTCGTCGTCGCCGGAAGGGAAATAACTTTTAGGAAAGCTTTCCTGTCGGATCCCTGTCTATCTAAGCAATATGTTCGCAATATTTTCCATTCCCGATAAAAGCGGGCACACCCGTTGGACATGGAAGCGGCCGGCAAGAACATGAATCCGGATGCACCGGATTCCGATTTCGGTTACTCCAGTTCTTCCTGTTCCACGCGACGAATATTTGCACCCACGGCATTAAGCCGTTGTTCAATATTTTCATAGCCACGGTCTATGTGATATACCCGGTTTACCGTGGTTCGTCCGCGCGCCGCCAGCCCCGCAAGCACGAGTGCCGCGGAGGCCCGTAAATCGCTGGCCATAACCGGCGCTCCCACCAGCCGCTTCTGTCCTTCAATAATCACCGTCGCTCCTTCCCGGTGCAGACGGGCACCGAGGCGGGAAAGTTCAGCGACATGTAAAAACCGGTCGGGGAATATTTTTTCCGTCACAATACTGTTTCCACCGGCTATGGAAAGCAAAGTCATGAACTGGGCTTGTAAATCTGTGGGGAAGCCTGGGTGCGGCTGGGTGGTGATGGTGGTGGCCTCCAGCACGCGGGCGGATGAAACCACCACCGAACCGTTTTCCTTTTCCACAATCACGCCGATTTCGCGTAATTTTTCCACCGCCGCCAGAAGGTGGTCCAGCCGCACATTTTCAATGTGAAGTTCTCCGTTGGAAATCGCCGCCGCCACCATAAACGTTCCGGCTTCAATGCGGTCGGGAATAATGCGGTGTTCCGCCCCGTGCAACGCGCTGACGCCTTCAATGACAATGCGCGGTGTTCCGTGGCCCTGAATTTTCGCCCCCATGGCAATTAAATATTCAGCCAGATCCACCACTTCCGGCTCGCAGGCGGCGGATTCAATAATCGTGGTTCCATGGGCCAGAGTGGCGGCGCTCATGACATTGGCGGTTCCCAGTACGGTGGAACCAAAATTGCCACCTAAAAATATTTCCGTGCCGTGCAGCTTTTTGGCCTCGGCAATAATATCACCCGCGTCCAGGTGAATTTTTGCCCCCAGGGCGCGCAGCCCTTTTAAGTGAATGTCCACCGGCCGATCGCCGATTGCACAGCCGCCCGGCATGGACACGCGCACCTTGCCGCGTTTGGCCAGCAAAGGCCCAAGCACGCAGATGCTGGCCCGCATTTTTCGCACAATATCGTAAGGCGCGTGCGAATCGGCTTCGTTTTTGACCTCAAACGTCATGGCCCCATCCGGCCGCCGCCCGACATCCATCCCCAGTTTCCGCAGCAGTTCAACCTGCGATCGGATGTCCTGAAGATCCGGTATGTCATGAATGACCGATGGGCCATCCGCCAGCAATGTTGCCGCCATAATCGGCAGGGCCGCATTTTTCGACCCATTGACGCGCAAGGATCCGCGCAACCGTGTTCCACCTTCAATAACCAGGGACTGCATGGCGAATATCCTCCATGATAATCGAACCTTTGGCGCCGGCTTTCCATAATTCCGGTCGTTGTGCTTTTGGCCGAGGCGGTGTGGCCCGCCTGCCCTCGGTTGCCGGGCCTCTGGCCGGGGCCATTATAAGCCCAGGACGTTGGCCATGGTGTAGCGACCGGCTTTTTGTGCCACGATAAATTCCGCCGCCCGCAACGCGCCGCGGACAAATGTATCCCGCGTGGTGGCCACATGTTTAATTTCCATCCGTTCGCCGCCGGTGGCGAAGTATATCGTATGTTCCCCAATCACATCTCCCATGCGGACGGAATGCACGCCGATGCTGCCTGGTTGCCGCTGGGCATCCAGACCGGCGCGTCCGTTGACCACAGCCGCATCGTAATGCCGGCCGGTGGCGGCGCAAATGGATTCAATCAGGGAAATGGCCGTGCCCGAAGGGGCATCTTTTTTCTGGTTATGATGGGCTTCAATCACTTCAATATCATACGCCGGCCCCAGTTGCCGCGCCATTTGCGCGGCCATGCCCAGCAGCAGATTCACGCCCAGGCTGGTGTTTGTCGCCTGTAAAACCGCGATCGAACGCGCGGCATTGTCCAGTATTTTCTGGTCTTCCGTACCCAGGCCGGTCGTGCCGATCACCATACCAATTCCGCGTTCAACGCAGTGCTTCACCAGGGTACGTGTGCCGGCAGGGGCCGAAAAGTCGATTATCACTTCCACCGCGTCGCCCGGATATGTGCCGATGATTACGCCATTCGGGCGGCCCAGGCCCAATGTGCCGGCGTCGTGGCCGATATAGGGCGATTGCGCCTGTTCTATCGCCGCAACCACCTGAAAATGGTTGGGCTGTTCGCCGGCCATGGTAATGATTCTGTTTCCCATCCGCCCGGCCGCACCGGAAACCGCTATTCTGATTTTTCTTTCGCTCATGGCATCCTCAAGTTTTCCAGTATTCTAACCGGGATTTGGTCATAACACACCTGGCCGGCGGGGCCAGCGTTGCTGGGGCTGCGAAATTTTCAGGCGGCAGATTTAAACTTCACTTTTCATCGGGCTTGCCCTGGATCATTGATCATAGATCATAGATTAATCTGGTGCAGAGCATCCGAGGTCAGCATGCCGCTGGCGCTGGTTAGCTTCCCGTCGCATACCCAAGCCCTTGAGTCGCTGTGCTTCTGATTTGCCTATCCATTCAATTGCAATTGATAAGCGTTCATTGGGCGGCTGATCAGCTATTTTACCCGTTGCCAGAAAACTTAGCATTCCCCCGCGGATGGTGGCACGCGATTCGGCTGGACTCCGGCCGCGTTGTGAGAAAGATTCTTGCTATAGAAAATAAGTTGCGAAGCCATGTCGTGACCAAGGCCTCGGGAAAACCGATCGCCGGCGCGTAACAGTTTATTTGGCTTGGTTTGGCCTGCCGCGGGCCTTGCTTCCAGCCGCGGGATATTGGATGAACCGCGGATTTCGCTGATTACGCGGATACGCCGAACAATGGGCAGTGCATAAATGTAATCGTATAGCTAATGCGCCGTTCGTTCCTAATTTGCAGGTAAGGTCCCGATTGGAGGCTTGTGGTGAATGACATTAAAGTCATAAACCGTTCCCGTGACCCGCAGATTCACGCGGAATGCGCCAACAGGTGACCCGGCAGGTGACCCGGAACCGCTTCTGATAACAAATGGCATGTCCCCGTGACTCAAGCGCTAAGATTAACGCTCCTGCATAAAGGCTTTCGTCCAGCCCAGATTTAAGCACATTAAGCATCTCCATAGCCGCGCCCGTGACCTCCCGACCTCCCCATCTCCCAGCTTAAATCTTCAAAAATAAGTTCGCCGGCCACGGTTCGTTACTCGTATCCGCGCAATCCGTGGTGGATCATACAAGATGACAAAACCGCGGATTTTGCCAATAGCGCGGATACGCCGGGCAACGGGCAATGTGTAAATTTAATCGTAAAGCGAGCGCGCGGTTCCTTCCTGATTCACGGGCAAGGTTGCGATTAGAGGCTTGCGGCGAATGACATGAAGGTAGCAGGCCGTTGGGCACCCGCGGATTCAGGCGGAGCGCTCCACCGGGTGCCGGGCCGTAATCGGATGTCTGGGGCCAAGCGGAAGGCCGAACATTTTGCCAACCATTTGACTTAGCCGGCGCCTGGCGGCCTGTTAAGTTCTACTGGTCGGCTGACTTAAAGGGAAATCTTCCTTTCCGTCGCCCCCACTTAGAGCTTTTCCCCGTGCAGCGTGCCGGAACGTGCCGATGGCAACATTGCGAATTTATTCATGCAATACAACAACACC
>JAJZEY010000507.1 GCA_021805585.1 Planctomycetota bacterium | reverse complement strand
TTCACCCGGAGGTCACGCATACACCGCAGGGCATGAAAATTCTTGAAAATTTCCTTTACCGCGTCTGTCATGCGGCCGGGACATGGCGAATGGGAAATTTCGTGGATATTGCCGTGGAAAAAATCCGTCGGCAGGTGGGAACCGGACGGGTGGTTTGCGGGCTTTCCGGCGGTGTGGATTCGGCGGTGGCCGCGGCACTGCTGCACCGCGCCATCGGCAATCAATTAACCTGCATTTTTGTGGACAACGGCCTGTTGCGTAAAAATGAAAGGCGGAATGTGGAAAGCACTTTCCGCGATCATTTCCGCATCGACCTTCGCGTGGTGGATGCCACGGCGGAATTTCTGGATGCGCTGGCCGGCGTAACCGAGCCACAAAAGAAAAGAACGATTATCGGCAAGGCGTTTATCGATGTATTCAAGCGGGCCTCCGCAGATATACTCGATGCGCATTTTTTAGCCCAGGGGACGCTTTACCCGGATGTGATTGAAAGCGGTCATGGTTACGCCCGCACGGCGGCGAATATCAAGCTGCATCACAATGTGGGTGGCCTGCCGGCGGAGCTTGGCTTTGAACTTGTTGAACCCCTGCGCGATCTGTTTAAGGATGAGGTGCGGCGGCTGGGCGAGGTGCTCGGTCTGCCCGAGCCAATGGTCTGGCGGCATCCATTTCCCGGACCGGGACTGGCCGTTCGCATCATCGGTGATATTACCCGTGAAAAGCTTGATCTGCTTCGGCAGGCCGATGAGATTTTTCTGGAGGAACTGATTGCCGCGGGACTTTACCGGTCCACGGCCCAGACGTTTGCGGTACTGCTGCCGGTGCAAAGCGTCGCGGTCATGGGAGATGGCCGCAGTTATAAACCGGTGATTGGACTGCGCAGCGTGGATTCCACCGATTTTATGACCGCGGACTGGAGTCGGCTGCCCTATGATGTTCTGGCGCGCGCCAGCGGTCGGATTGTAAATGAAATTCGCGGTGTAAGCCGTGTGGTGTATGATATAACCAGCAAGCCGCCCGGAACAATTGAATGGGAATAACGCGGCAATCCGGCATTGGCCGGGCTGGGTTAAGTTCGCCGGGGCGGTAGGAAGCCGCGGGCATCCGGAAAAAGTTCACCCAACGCAGGCGTCATGACAGACCACAACTTACAGCTTCACCCGCATGATATTGGTCTGCCCACAGCGCTGGTACGCAAACGCAAACGCTTTCGATTCATCGGGTATCTGATGCTGGCGCTGGCAGTGGTGACCGGTGTCCCGGGCTGGTTTTTTTACGGCGTGTCAATTCTAGGCGCGTTTACCATCAGCAATTTTACGCTTTGGCAGGCGATCGTGGCCTATTCACTGCTCATTGTTTCCAGCATGACACTGCTGCTGGGACTTTGGTACCTGCTGCTTGCACAAATGCGCCGCCTGGCCCGCGTGGTGGAAGGCGGTGAGAATGCGGATGCCGCAACGCCGGGATCCTCGCCCCGGCGCTGCGGCAATTGCGGCTGGCCAATGGATGCACCTGACCGTTTCTGCCGGCATTGCGGCAAACCCGGTTCCGGCCCGCCGTCAGATTAATCCGCTGGTTTCCGGCAATCCGAACATGATATTCAAATTCTGCACGGCCTGACCGCTGGCACCTTTTACCATATTGTCCAGTGCGGTCACCACCACAAGCCGCCCGTTGTAAACGCGGACCGCAATGTCAATAAAATTGCTGTTGGCTACATATTTGGTGCTCGGAAGATTGCCTTCGCGCAGCCGCACAAATGGCTCATTTTTGTAGGCCGCGACAAAGGCATGCCGCGCGTCGGCCAGCGTCATCCCTGGCTTGGGCTTAAGGTAAATGGTTTCCAGAATGCCCCGGTCCATCGGAATCAAATGTGGCACAAACAGCAGTTGCACCGGCTGGCTGGCGATAGCTTCAACAGTATGCTGAATTTCCGGTGCGTGCCGGTGCGTGCCAATGCCGTAAGCTTCAAACGCTTCGTTGCGTTCCGGAAAATGATGCTGCTGCGATGGGGTTCGACCCGCGCCGGAAATGCCCGATGCGGCATTAATGATTATATCATCCGGTTCGACGATGCCCGCCTTTACCAGCGGCGCAACACCCAGAATCCCCGCAGTCGGGTAACAGCCCGGATTGCTTACCAGCCGGGCCGATTTTATGGCCGACCGGAAAAATTCCGGCAGGCCATAGACCGCGTGCGTCAGGTTGGCGGCATCCACATGGGCATGTTTGTACCATTTTTCATAGACCGCGGCATCTTTCAGGCGGTAATCCGCGGATAAATCAATCACGCGCACACCCGCGGCCAGCAGCAGCGGAACATGTTCCATAGCGGCAAGATGCGGCAGGCAAAGGAACGCCACATCGGCGTGCCGGGCTATTGCCAGGGGGTCAAACGGACTGATGGGCAAGTCCAGCCGGCCGAGGAGTTCCGGAAATAAATCGCTGATCGGCTGTTCGGCCTTGCGGCTCGCCAGCGAAGTGATGTGTGCGTCAGGATGCCGCAGCAGCCATCGGATGGACTCCAATGATGTGTAGCCGGTGGCTCCAACAATTGCGACCCGAATTTTAGCCATGCGTGATTCCTTGGTGATTCCCGTAACTGTTCCGGCCGACGGTCTGATGGCAGATATCCGACGGGCTGGCGCATAGCCGTCTACACAGGTCCGATGCCAGCAAGCCGGACGCATTACATGTTAATAATAGCAGGATTCCGCGCCGCCGCACCGCGGTTGGTTCTGAATTCCATTCCGGGGGTGTACCCGCTTTTATCGGGAAACTCGCTAAGCTGCGATTCACCGGTGTTTTTTGTGCTTTTTTTCCCATCAGGCGTTGCCGCCTGCCAATGTCATT
>JAJZEY010000055.1 GCA_021805585.1 Planctomycetota bacterium | reverse complement strand
ACTGAAACCGCGGACTGTCGGCGTGGCCATTGGTCACTTGCAGGCCAGCCCTGGCGGAAATGTCAGTGTCGTAGTTATTCTGGCTCCAGTTTTTTAAATCAACCCCCGCCACCGGCGACCAGACGGTGTTTGTGGTGTGCCAGAGTGTCGGACCATGATATTGCGCACCATATTGAAAAATCCAACGGCCAAGCGTGGAAGGTTCAATATCGGTCAGATAACCGGCTCCCGCATAAAGGCGAAAGGTCCGCTTCAGCAAATCAATCGATACGATGCCATTTAATTGCTCGTAACTGATTTTCTGCCGCAGTCCATTGTAGTAGGCCGGATTATCGAGAAGAAATTCATCTCCCAAATGTGAGCTTTGATGAAAATACCGGACGATAAACGAAAGATTATTGTGGCGGAAGGCTCCGTAGCCGCCCACAAAGAAATCAGTGTTCTGCAGCGCTTTGGCCTGTGTGTCGACATTAAAATAGGCATAGGCATCCGCCTGCATGCCCGTTTCCCATTGCCAGCCATCTCCCATATTGTTGCGATAAAATGGCAGCGTATCGCCCAGGCTGACAGGAATCACATCCTTTAACCCGTTGGGATGATAGGGGGAATAATGGCTGTAGGATGCGGCAAAGCCGGGCCATTTGGGATCGGCCAGCAGTGGAGAAAACAGATTGCCCCGCGGGAAAAAACCGTTGGGCAGCCGGTACATGCTGCCGTGAAACGTGGCCGGATTGGCGGCATAAGGTTGAAGCCATCGCGGAATGGGCATGGGCGGCCCAAAACCCAAAGCTCCGGCCGCTCCGGTAAGCCCGCCTGCCGCCGGTACGGCGGTTCGTCCCGCGGCGCCATCCGGTGCAGGAGCGGTCGAATCTGATAATGCCGACCGAGATGACCCAGGCGAACTTGCCACGACCACACTGGCATCCAACGCACCAGGAATTGCAATCATGGCTTTTTCCACGGCCCGACGACGGGATTGACTGGTTCCAGCCGGCAGCGTGACATGAATTTTACCGTGATGCGTTCGCACCTTTGCGTGCGATATGTGAAACTGCAGCTTTAATTCCGCCGCGGCATAGCCTTGCAGAAATTCATCTGAACGTGACGCGGCCAAGACCGGTACGCTCCATCCAAGCACGGTGGCAGAGGCCATAAGCAAGAGGCACGAAACAGATTTTCTAAACATAAGCGTTATCTCCAAAATTAGCTGCCGCAATTTTCCGGTCAAAGTTTAATTCTAAACAAGCAAGGATGCCCCAATTTTGTCATGGTTTTATGTCCATGTTCGCCAGTACCGGTAAAGGGGATGAATGCCGTTCCGCTGGCGGTGGCTCTGGTTGCGGCGGCGGCGTTAATGGCTTTCCCGCGGTTATGTCCAGCATGCGCTGCAAACTCACGCGTGACCAATAGGCATCCACTTCATTGACCTGAATCTGATTTACAATCTTTCCTTCCGCCAGGTTGTCCAGCACCCACAACAGGTGTGGCGGGTCGATCCGGTACATGGTGGTACACAGGCATTGGCAGTTCGAAAGAATGGTAATCGTCTGTTCTGGATGCTCTTTGGCCAGCCGATTCACCATATGCACCTCGGTGCCCACCGCCCATTTGCTGCCCGGCGCCGCAGCGCGAATTTGTTTACTGATAAAATCGGTTGAGCCAACCATGTCGGCCTTCTGAACCACTTCCCAGTTGCATTCCGGGTGTACCAGCACTTTTACACCGGGCAATCGGGATTTTACCTGGTCGACATGTTCCGGCCGAAACAACTGATGCACACTGCAATGCCCTTTCCACAGGATAAAAGTTGCAGCACGAAGCTGTTCGTCCGTCAGGCCACCGCTGTTGCGGTAGTCCCATACCACCATCGAGTCCAGTGGAAAACCCATTCCGTAAGCGGTGTTCCGGCCCAGGTGTTGATCTGGAAAAAAGATAATCTTGGTCGCAGGTGCGTCACCCGGCTTTTGCCCGTTTAATGCCCATGAAATAATCTGTTGGCAATTGCTGCTGGTACAGACCGCGCCGCCATTATGTCCTACAAAGCTTTTCACCGCAGCGCTTGAGTTCATATACGTAATCGGAACCAGACGGAAGCCGGGCATATCACCGCAGCTGCGCACAATCGTATCCCAAGCATCCTGCACATCGTCGGCGCGGGCCATATCCGCCATGGAACAACCAGCGCCCATATCGGGCAGAATCACCTTCTGATGGTCCGCGGTCAGCACGTCCGCGGATTCAGCCATAAAATGCACGCCGCAGAAAACCACAAAGCGGGCCGCATTAAGTTTCGCCGCCTCCCGCGACAACTGAAATGAATCGCCGGTGAAATCCGCAAATTGAATCACTTCGTCCTGCTGATAATGATGCCCCAGAATAACCAGATCCGGGCCGAAAGTAGCCTTGTGGGCCAGCACGGCCGCGCGAATCTTATCCTCCGGCATCTGCAGATATCTTTTGGGAATCGGTTGCTGCCAATTCATACTTTTAGGAAACTCCAATCAGCCGCCAACATAGCCGTTTATTATATCCGCAAAACCAGCCGCAAGCAGGCCCGGTAAACAAATAACCGAAAGGAGCAGGGTCGCAACCTTGGCCCGGTCCACCCGGCAGCCCCGGTCTACCGATTATCCGCGGCACGAGATCGTCCCGCACGCCTCCTGATGATGCCAGCCACGGGGGTTATCCCCGTCGTCGTCCCGCCGGGATAAAATCGGCAGGTCGTGAATATTTCCCCGAAATACCACATTGAAGCCGCATAGTTCGGCGTTTCCCTTTTGCTACCTATCCAAACCGCGGGCGCTGCTGATTCACGCCTGCGATCCGCGCCACGAAAAGGCGTAGGAGTGAAAG
>JAJZEY010000509.1 GCA_021805585.1 Planctomycetota bacterium | reverse complement strand
TCTAAATGGGCTGCTTAACTCGCCGGAAGTGCGAAATATCCCGCAATACAACGATGCCATCGCGGGCCAGGTAAATCCAAACCAGCCCAATCAACCCACACCCCCGAAAACAGCCACTGGCAGCCAAGCAAAACCAGCCGCCCCACCGCCGCACGCAAACAGTTTGTATAACCGACTTATGGCAGCCGCCCAGCAGATGCATAACGCGCTTGCTTCCCAGACTGCGGCTCAGGCGGGCAATGCCGCTGCGGCCCAACAGGCTGCACACTCATTAAGCGCGGCTTCCCAGAATCTGGGCCAACCGCAACCCGGTCAAGGTAACAATCCCGGTCAACAACAGGGAATGGCGCAAGCGAATGGTCAAGGCCAGCAGGATCAAGGCCAAGGCCAGCCGGGCCAGCCGGGCCAGCCGGGCCAGCCGGGGCAGCCGGGGCAGGCATTGGCCGGTGCGGGTCTGCAACCGGGAGTACCAGGCGATGGATTTGCCACCCAATCGGGCGGTTCCAGCGGCACTGCTCAAGAAAATGGAACGCCGCCCCACGCAGTCACGGCTCTTGGCATCAGCCCTGCCGAATGGCGCAACCTAGGCCCATTACGGCAGAAACAATTACTCAATACCGCCCGCCAGAACATTCCCACAGGTTATCGCCGAATGGTGCGGGATTACTATCTGAGGCTGGCTAAAATGCACGGGACGGATTAATTTTAATTCATGGTCCCTGATCGGTCACAAGCCGCCAATTTACAGGAATAAAAATGCCGGATTCACCGTTCCTTAGCCCATCGCTGAAAACCAGGACCAAACAGCGCTATCGTTTCGCGGCGGCAATCCTGTTGCTTGCCGGCGTAACTGGCTGGCACGCCGGCAGCCGCGCCAGTGCCACTCGCGTACCGCCCAACGCACGGGCGGCCATCACCAGCGGCCTGCTCTGGCTTTCCCATCAACAGCGGGCGAATGGAAGTTTTCCCTGCCCGCAAATAAATGATCGGCCCGCAGTCACCTCGTTGGCGATAATGGCGTTTCTGGCCCGCGGATATACGCCGGCACATGGTCCGTATCATCAGGTCATGATTCGCGCCATTAATTGGGTCATTTCACAACAGCGGCCGGATGGTTATATCGCACCGCCGGGGGGAACCATGTACGACCACGGCATTTCGACCGTCATGCTCGCGGAAGTTTATGGCATGGTCAACCACGCCCAGCGGCAACGCGTGGGCAAAGCGCTGTCCCGCGCGGTAGCACTCATTCTTGCGGCACAAAAACGTACCACCGGCGTGTATGCCGGGGGCTGGAGATATCAGCCGTGGGATACCACGGCTGATGTCTCCTGCACCGGATGGCAGTTAATGGCGCTTCGGGGAGCCGCGGATTCCGGTGCGGCAATTCCCAAACAGGCAATTGCCGACGGAATTCAATTTCTAATTCGTGATGCCTGCCCCAACGGCGGCTTTTCCTACCAGCCCGGCGGCCCTCCCGGCCGCGCAAGAACCGGAACGGGAATTGTGGCCATGGAACTGCTTGGGCAGCGCAATTCGCCACAGGCAATTGCGGGCGGTGATTATCTGATGGTGCATCCGCTGCAAAAAGGCCAGCAGTTTTATTTTTATGCGGTTTATTATTGCAGCCAGGCGGCCAATCAACTTGGCGGAAAATACTGGCGGCAGATATATCCGCGAATTCGCGATCAGGTTATTCAACTTCAAACAGGTAATGGCTGCTGGCTTTCCCAGGATGGCATTGAACAGCAGGGCGGCAAAGTGCTGGCCACGTCCATGGCGGTTCTTGCCCTATGCGTTCCATTTCATTATCTGCCGCTGTATCAGCGCTGAATCCGCCTTCAATACATCCGCCGCTATTCCAACAGGCCGCCTTTTGCCATCAAGCCGCGTCCGCCGCGATCAGGACTTTCCTCGCGGCAGGTTGCGCGGTGTTCCGGAAGCCCCCTGCTGGCTGGCATATTCGAAGAACGTCCGATAGTTTTCCTTGAAGTAGCCGGCGTTCCAGCTTTGGGTTGCATTCAGCACAATTCCTACCAGATTCGCCCGAACCTGGGAAAGTTGATCGCGAATACGCGCAACGGTACCGCGACTGATTTGCCCGGCTCGCACAACCGCGATTACTCCGTCCACCTTGGAAGCCAGATTAATGGAATCTGAAACGAACGTAAGCGGTGCGCCATCAAAAATAATCATGTCATACCGGCCGCGCAGCTGCGCGATAAGATCAGGAAAGGCCCTGTGTTCGGTAATTTCATTAGGAGCCTTGGACCGCGCGCCTGCCCCCATCAGATGCAGTGTGGGCAGATCGGCACAGGGGACCACGGCCTGTTCCAGCGTGCAGCGTCCGGTCAGCACATCCGCCAGACCAACCGATGGAATATTGGAGTAAATTGTCTGCAAAACCGGGCGGTAGAAATTCGCATCCACAAGCAGCACCCGCAATTCGCTAAGGGCGATGCCATTGGCGATATTGCTGGCCACGGTTGAAGCGCCGCCCGCCGGCGAAAAACTGGCAACCAGTAATGTCTGAAGCGGTTTTTCACCATGCACCACGGCCAGTCGACCGCGAATTTGTCGGAACGATTCCGCGGTCATGGAAGACGGGCTGGTGCGAACGCAAGTCATCGGACTTCCGCTGAGCATCGTATCGTCGGCATGGTCGGGAATGAAACCCAGCAAAGGAAGCCGCATAATGCCGCTGATGTCGCGCGGCGTGCGGACACGGGTATTGGTCAATTCCAGCAGATAGGCCAGCGCCAGTGAAGCCAGAAGACCGAGAATCGGCCCAAGCACCAGGAATCGCTTGAGCCGCGGAAAAGCACATCGTTCCGGAACAGACGCCAGATACTGC
>JAJZEY010000013.1 GCA_021805585.1 Planctomycetota bacterium | reverse complement strand
CATCTGGTATGAATTATCCAACAGCCTGAGCTTCAAATACGCCGCCTTCTGGCGAAAATATACCAACGGCTGGCGCGTGGATTACGATATTGAAACCGGTAAGGATTTTACCAAGTGGAACAACGTGCAACAACGCTTTTATGACTCGGGCAGTTGGGCAAAATATGCCGGTCCCGGCGGCTGGAACGACCTTGATTCACTGGAGTTGGGCAATGGCCAACGCGACGGCCTAACCCTGGCCGAGCGACAAACAACCATGACCTTGTGGTGCATCAGTTGTGCGCCACTTTATTTTGGCACCGATTTAACGCATTTGAATCCCACTGATTTTAAGATCATGACTAACCGCTCCGTCATCGCTATTGATCAGGCTGGCCGCCCCGCCACACCCTTTACCTTGGCCACCCAGGAAATGGTTTGGCGTATAGCCAATGCCAATGGAACTTATACAGTGGCCTTTTTTAACACGGGACCGAAGACCGGAAAGGCGAGCATTCGCTGGCGGCAACTTGGGCTTCATGGCGCGGCCACAGTCAAAGATTTATGGCAGCACAAAATCTTGGGTAACTTTGCCCACGGGTTTAGCACGGTGTTGCAATCACATGCCTGCCGCCTGCTGAATGTAAAACCGGTGCGGTAAGCGCCTGCGGTCGGCCAAGGATGCGCGCCATGCCGGCGACGCGTCCGAAAGATGCGGAAATGACGCTTTTTCAATATCAACCTACTAAGGAGTTCAATATGGCGCGAAGTACTTTTTTGGCGAGCCTTGGCTTACTGGGTTTCTTTTGTATCGCACTGCCGGCCGCGCCGACGCATGCGGCGACCGTACGAAAAATTATTCCCGTCTGGCCGAAACTCAATGTGCCCAGGAAGTGGCAGAACGCCAATAACAATGAATGGCCCACGTTGACAGTTATGCTGGCACCGCATCCCAACGGTACGGCAGTGGTGATCTGCCCTGGCGGAGCCTACGCCTATGAAGTCATGGGCGGTGAGGGGTATGCACCCGGTCAGTGGATGAACTCCCTGGGCGTGAGTGCCTTTGTGCTTAAGTACCGGTTGCCCTTAAGGCGGCTGCCCAAGAATGGCGTGCCGCTGCCTTTGCAGGATGTGCGCCGCGCCGTGCAGATTTTACGAGCCAATGCACGGAAGTGGAAAATCAATCCCCATCGGATAGGCGTGATGGGCTTCTCGGCCGGTGGACATCTGGCCGCCATGGCCGGCACACACTTTCTGCCCGGCAACCCCCGTGCATCTGATCCGCTTAACCGCTTCAGCACCCGGCCCGACTTTTTGGTGTTGTGCTACCCGGTGATTTCCATGATGCCCGGGCTTACGCATCCACAGTCGCATTATGAACTGCTCGGTCACAAAGCTTCGCTGGAACTGGATCGGTATTATTCCAATGAACTCACGGTCTGCAGGCTCACGCCGCCGACATTTATCTGCTGCGCTGCGGACGATAACGTGGTCAACCCGCTCAACAGCATCGATTTTTATAAGGCTCTTAAGCAGGTGCATGTTCCAGTTAAGTTTGTCGAATTCAAACACGGGCAACATGGGTTCAGCATGGGGCGCGGCGGTACCGATTCAATTCAGTGGCCCGCCGACTGCAAAGCATGACTCCAGAAAATGAAATTTCTGCCACCGGCAGCCCAGGCTGGGAAATAGCCCGGGCCGGCTCCCAACGCACACAATGGAACAGCGATTGTACACAGTGCACCGTGCACCACATTGCAGCGGTCATCAGGGCGGCACGCGCTGATATCCCGGCCGCGATGCCGGTGGCAAGGGGCCAGGAAGTCCGGCGACTATGACTGGGTGTGACACCAGGCGAGCGGAGAAACTACTGCACAATCCCTGCATTAACCCGTATTAAGTTGAATTGCTCGCGGGCGAGTGCTTACTGCCAGAAGTTCAACTGGTTTGAGGCCGGGTAGGTGTAACGGCATTGGAGGAAGGGAAAACCTACCCACGAAACCGAGCAATCATTGTAAAGATCATTGCCGCCATCGGGTGCGCCGATGGCGCTTGTGACATGATTGGACCAAGGTGCAATCACTCCATTTGCCACATGAGCGCCACCGTTGGAAAGACTGGCATTGAAGAACCAACTGCTACCCTGGCTGACCATAACGTCTGAGGCGACAATCGTCGCCGGATTGCTGATTGGCGACTGAGCGAAAGGATGCAGTGGATCAAGATAGTTGTTGTTATAAACCGCCTGAGTTGTCGGATTTGTCACGTAACCCGTTGTTGCAATCAATTTGACCCAGCCATTTCCGTCGAAATCGAAAGCACCTTCTCCTCGGCCCACGTAATAGCAATAGCTGATAGCGGCATACTCATAACTTTGGGATCCGGGAGTAATAGGTATACCATACAACGTATTCACGTAGGCCGGGTTGTCAAAAATGCCGGATTCGGGGCAATAATATACTGCGGGGTTGGGCAAAATGCCCGTGTTGTATAAGATGGCAGGTCCCGACGCATTTCCGATAACATAGTGGTTTCTGTTGATATTCCAGCCCACGTCCATTGGCCATACGCCAATGTCGACCGGTGGGTATGAACCATCGTATTGGATTGAATAAATCCTGTTCGCCAGGCCAATAGATCGCAGGTTAGAAGCGCAAACAACTCGATTTGCGAGCAGTCTGGCTTGCCTTAGAGCCGGCAGCAATAATGCAATTAGAATTACGATAACCGCAATAACCGTCAAAAGCTCCACGACCGTAAACCCGGATATTCGCAATTTTCTATTTGATATCTGAACTCGTCTGTAGCATTTCATGGCGACATCCCTTTTAGGTTACAGATATATTAGGCTTACAGTTTTTTATGCGTGCGCCTTT
>JAJZEY010000572.1 GCA_021805585.1 Planctomycetota bacterium | reverse complement strand
AGCACTGCAAATCGCCTGTCGCCAGAAGGCGCGACGATTTTCAATTGGATAACCCATCGCGATGATTCATTGCTGACTCCTTGAAACTTTTGAGCAATCAATGAATCAGAATTTACCCCGCCGGAAAATTCCCGCCAGATGGCGTTCGCGGGACGTTTACATGCCAACTGCGTACCGGTACTTGCGGTCTGCTTCATGCTACGTCCATGGGCAGGATGCCCATGCTACGGACGCCGCTGTGTTCCTCGGCGTCCTTCGCGGTAATTCCCCATCGTTGTTTTTGATCATTGATCATTGATCATTGCGCTCGTCGCGTTTTTGTGTCTTCGTGTTAAAATCCGGCGGCCATTGTGGCCATTCTTCGCGATCCAATTCGTCATGCCATCCGTGGCTCATTTAACATTTATCCCCCCGCGCCGCACCTATAACTAAAATTGGGCGGAACAGTCGCGCGCCGCACCAAAATTCAGCGAAGCGCAGCCGCCGGCTGTTTGACAAGTGAATAACGCCGCCATCTCGGCAGACCCAAGGGTTCGTTAAAACCGCTTAAACAAATCGTCACCTCATCTTTTGTCATTGCCCCGCCTCCGCGCAGCCCATTAATCCCCTGAGATTCACCCGATCAGCCGCCCATTCCGGGTGGCGGCCATCCTTGCCGTATTTCATTTCGCGCTATCCTTTATTGTCACCAGTTCTCGATGCAGCCGCGGCTCCGCCGACTTTTCATGCCCCAGGTTTAAACTCGCGCGTTCAACAGGCTGGACAGCGCGCTTCGGACGGAATCATCGGCAGACTCCGCCGTCCGGCGATTTGTGACGGACTGTCGAACTCCTGAAACTGCGGTTAGAATACCGGTCAAAATAAGCCGCCGGGCGTGAAGTTTCTTACGGCTTTTTGGGCGCATATCAAATTCAGGGCGTGCGGGTGGATGGAAAAGAGTGCGGTATCGGGAGAATCGCATTGCCTTTTCCTGATATGCGGACTCCGATTGCGCGGTCCAATAGATTGAGTTTTGGAGTTTTTCCGTACCGATGAGTATCCTTCATGACATATCCCAGGAATCGTCCCAAAAACAGAATCCGGAACTCCGTCCCGTTCAAGAACCACCGGCGATGCGCTTTGCGGTACTTGTGCCGGTGTATAACCATGGCGGGTCGGTTGGGCGTGTGGTGCGTGACATTGCCGCCCGATTCGTGGATTCAAAAATTATCATTATTAATGACGGCAGCACCGACCAGACCAGCGCCGCCCTTGAAGCACTTATGAAAGATATGGCGATGGGCGCACCCCGTGCAACCGAACGCATCCGCGTGATAACACTGGCCAAAAATCAAGGGAAAGGTGCGGCACTTCTTGCGGGGTTTAAGGCCGCGCATGCGTTGAATGCCACTCATGCGCTGACGACGGACGCCGACGGGCAACACCTGGTTTCAGACATGGACCGGGTGATGCGATTTTCGCGTCTTTTTCCGGATGATCTGATTATTGGCGACCGTCAAATGGACGACTATCCGGTACCGCCAAGCAGTAAAAAGGGACGCGATCTTTCCCGATTCTGGCTTTGGATTCAGACTGGACAGGACGTACCGGACAGCCAGTGCGGGCTACGCGTGTATCCGTTATCCCATACGCTGAAACTTGGCGGCCACTGGTTTAAGCGATTCGATTTTGAAAGCGAAACGCTGGCGCGTCACGCATGGGCCGGAATGTCCATACGCTCCACACCCATTACCTGCCTCTATTTTTCCGCGGAGGAGCGCATCACCCACTTCCGGCCAATTCGCGATACCCTGCGCGGCGTACGGCTGAATGTGCTGCTGGTCATTCGCCGGTTGCTGCCGCTGCCCGGACCCAAGCGACGTGCGGCTTTCTGTCGCGCGGCGGAAAGGCCGGCCAAGACTCCCGGCTATGTGGCATGGCATAATCGACATGTCTGGAAAGCTGTTGTGCGTGATTTGTTCACGGCAAATTTGGCCGATGCCCGTCTGCCCACCGCGGTCGGTGTGGGGCTGTTGATCGGCTTTTTTCCGGCCTACGGCTTGCAGACGCTGCTGGCAATTTATGTTGCCCGGCGGATTCACCTGAATGTGGCCGTAACGGTGCTGGCATCCCAAATATCGATTCCTCCGCTGACACCATTGTGCATTCTAGCCAGCGTGGAGGTCGGTTCGCTGCTGCTGTACGGGCATGGAATATCACCGGGAATGGTGGACTGGCGGCATTTGACCGGTCTGCGAGTTTTGAAAACCTTTTTAGCGCCTGTGTTGGTGGGCGGCATTGTGTGCGGATTGCTCGTCGGTACGACGGGGCTTTTTATCACACGCTATTTTATGGCGATGGTGAAAGATCGGCGCAAAACGGCATTTTCAGCCATCGAAAGCACAGCGCTTGTGCGCCAGGAAGCCGCCCCGGACGGCTTGCAGCCCTCCACTTCCCCGCCGGCTGAAGAAACAAACGAGCAAGGCTTGTGAAAAAATGCCGGGGGCGGCATAATTCACACAATCAGCCTGATGGATTGACAGGCGCGGCACGGGCGGATACCAATAGTGTCATGCTTTACCGCTTGGCGGAATTTTCCTTTTGGAGGCATTCATGAAGTGTCTTACAACTTTTGGGTTGCTGGCCGGTTTAACGGTGGCGTTGCCCGCGCTCTCGGGGTGCCAGACTTTAACCGACACACCCGGGCAGAATGTCAACCGCATTGCCCGCACGTCGGTCACAGACTGGCGGGAAGCCGGGGACGATACGGAACATGTGCTCCTGCTGGATCGGCCGGTCACGCTTACGCGAGTTCCAGTCACCCCATGATTTAAATTCTTCCTGATCCGCGGACCGTTGACTTCGTGGCGTGGCGATTGGCCACAGTTGCTGAT
>JAJZEY010000245.1 GCA_021805585.1 Planctomycetota bacterium | reverse complement strand
TAACAAGGGCATTTTCACCGGCCTGTCCAACCCCTTTGAAGCCGCACGGTATCACAGCCTGGTTATCCGCCCCGGCACGCTGCCGGCGGAATTTATCGTCACGGCCTGGACGGATGAACATGAGATCATGGGCGTGCAACATACACATTGGCCGCTGCACGGCGTACAGTTTCACCCGGAAAGTTTTCTGACTCCCGAAGGCTACAGTCTGCTGAAGAATTTTCTCAATATTTCCTCGCCGGCCATCCTTGTGCCGTAAGGCCGGCACCACATCAGAAAACAATGATTTTACCGGCACCACACGCAGTGTGTTGATGCGGCGGGCTACGGTATGGGCGGCATGAGCATACAATAGAAGAGACTATGGCGCAGATAAAAATAAAAATTTGTGGCATTACTCAACGGCATGATGCGCTGGTGGCGCTGGAGGCGGGCGCGGATTTTATCGGATTGAATCTGTTTGCCGGGCCGCGGAAAATAACGGTTTTACAGGCGGCGGAAATTCTCAATGGTATCGGAGCTTCCGGAAAAGCGGTGGCATTGGTTGACTTGAGCACCGCGGAGGGTTTTGCGGCAGCGAATCAACTGGCACAGGAACATGGCGTACGAATCTTCCAGCTTTATGGTGATTTAACCGCCGCGCAATGTTTGCCGGGAGATGCGGCGGAATATTGGCCGGTATTTCGCATCGCGAGTCGCGAGGATCTCAGGGCGGTTAAGTCGCAAGTGCGGGCTTTGCCATTTGCCGCCGGGGCAATATTACTGGATGCCTTTTCAGCACAAGGCTACGGCGGCACCGGCACGCGGATGGATGGATCGATCCTGGCTGCAGCCCGGAGCAGCGGCGAACTGTGCGATCTGCCGCCGCTGGTGTTTGCGGGCGGCCTGACGAGTAAAAATGTTGGCGGTGCCACTGGCATATTGCGCCCGTGGGCGGTGGATGTTTCCAGCGGTGTGGAGTATGCGGGCCGTCCGGGAATAAAGGACCCTGCCAAGGTGCGGGCATTTATCAAGGCGGCCCGGCTGTGATATAATCCGGACATTGATTCCGTTGAGCGGCTGTTCGCCATCGGATGGGTTCATACAGGAATTTTCAGTGAGTGCGCCCGTTTCTTTACCGTTAGCCCCCGCCGATAACCGCCCGGATTACATGCAGCCGGGGCGGAAGCCATCCTGGTTAAAAGTGAAACTTCCGGCCGGACCGGGATATACCCGCGTGCGCGCGGTGATTGATGAACACCGGCTCCATACGGTATGTGAATCAGCGAAATGCCCGAACATGGGCGAGTGCTGGGGCCGGGGCACGGCGACCATCATGATTCTGGGCGATGTGTGCACGCGCAGCTGCGGATTCTGCCATATTAAAACGGGACGTCCGCCCATTTTGGACCTCGATGAACCGCGGCGGGTGGCCCAGACCGCCGCAATGATGAAACTGCGGCATATTGTGATTACTTCGGTGAATCGCGATGAATTGAAAGACGGCGGATCAGGCATCTGGGCGCAAACCATTGCGGGCGTGCGCGAGGCCTCGCCAAACACTACGATTGAAGTGCTGATTCCGGACTTCTGCGGTCATTGGGATGATCTGTACCGGGTACTGGATGCGAAACCGGATATTCTCAACCATAATGTGGAAACCGTGCCGAGCCAATATTTTCGCGTGCGTCCCCAGGCTAAATATCAGCGGTCGCTGGAACTGCTGCGACGGGCGAAAGAACGGGGCTTTACCACAAAAACGGGCTTGATGCTGGGCATCGGCGAAAAGGATGATGAACTGCTGCAAACGCTTAAGGACATTCGCCTGGCGCATGTGGACATTCTGACACTGGGACAATATTTGCAACCCACACGGGAACATCTGCCGATCGACCGCTGGGTTACACCGGAACAATTTGCGCATTGGAAATCAGTGGGACTGGATATGGGATTTTCAGTTGTGGAATCCGGCCCGCTGGTGCGTTCAAGCTACCACGCCGACGAACAGGCGGCGACAGGGCTAAATTCGGGCAATCCCGGCGTTTCCTCCGTTACCACCGCTGGTGGCTGAAATGGGACGCAGCGATATGCCTCATCACCCCGCCTTCAGGCGGTTCCTGCAATGCAATGCCGGAAAACTCAGACCTGGGGCCCCGCTCCGGCGGCCGGAGCCAGAGCGTTGCGGCGATAATTGCCAAAAGTGCGTTTCGCACAATTCCGAGGGCCAAACCGCGTTCCGCGGCAACTGGGCTGTGTGCGGTAGCGCTTGCGGACCTGCCTCGCATTTGGGGGCGGCCAACGCAGCCGCTATGATTAGGGCCAGCGAAAAAATTTTCCAGACTCGCAGTGCGGTGGAGTAACGGCAGCATTGCGTCTTCAACTGCTTCCCCTTTCGGTCATTCAGATTTCTTCCGATCCGGCATAAACCACTCTCACTGGCCGGTGTGTTCCGGGGGCTGGAATCAGCGGTGCAGTTCCGCACTCCGATTGCCGCCGTCGCTGCCAGCCTCATCGCGCAGCCAGGAACGGAATTATGTTACGCCTACAAGCAGCCGTGGTTCCCGGCTTTCCATCTCAATATCCTTCACACGCATTCGCCAGAACGGAGAGCCCTTGGCCAGATTTCGTATCGGCGTAGTAGCAGCGCCACGCACCGACCACATGCAATAATGCATTTACACCATCAGGGCCGCCGCGATTCCATCCACCGAATATCCATTGCAGCGTGTCCCGAGGCTTCCGCAACCACTCTGCCGCTTCGCATTTGCAAGACGGTGGGGGTTTCGGCGAACCAGTCATGGGTTGCGTCCATGGTTCCATGCAGGGCAATGTTGGAATGAAACAGGCCACGGGCTGAAACCCCGGAGCCGGATGGCACGCGGACAAATGCCACAT
>JAJZEY010000490.1 GCA_021805585.1 Planctomycetota bacterium | reverse complement strand
CGGAAGGGAATGTTGTTTTCAAGGAGAGTTTTTATGGTCTTACGCAAATCCATTAAGCCATTTCTGTCGCTGGCGGCCATCGCAGCTATCGGCGGTCTGGGTGCACAGGCGCGAGCGTCGGTTCCGGTGGGAATACCGCAGCCTGCGCATGTGGTCGTCGTGATGGAGGAAAACGCAAATTACGATCAGATTGTCGGCGATACCACCGACGCGCCTTACATCAACAATACGCTGCTTAACGGCGCTCTGGTTTTCACGAATTCCCACGGCGTGGAACATCCCAGCCAGCCGAATTATCTGGATTTTTTTGCCGGCGGGAATCAGGGCATTAACGATGCCAACGGCACGGCCGCCAATCCGCTGAATTTCGGCCCCGGTGCCAATTACAGCGGCGATGCGTTTCCCAGTTCAACCAACTTCAACAATTTCACCAGTCTGCCGTTTACCGGTGCCAACCTTGGTTCCGAGCTTGCCGCCGCGAATGTTTCCTTCACCCAATATGCGGAAAATCTGCCGGTGGATTCTAATGGCAATGTCAATATCAGCACCATTGATAACGCCACTACCGGCGCGGCCATGACCAACGGTTATGCCCGGCGGCATGACCCCGTGGTCAACTGGGTCGCCACCAATCCAACCGGGAATCAATTGCCGCTTTCGGCTGATCAGCCCTTCACCAACATCAACTGGCAGGGCACGAACTTTTCCAGCCTGCCGAAGGTTTCGCTGATCATTCCCAACACGATTGACGACGGCCACGATGGAAGTTCAACGGCGGTCCGTGTTGCCAACACCGATCATTTCCTGCAAACCCAGTTGGCCAACTACGTCACGTGGGCCAAAACGAACAACAGTCTGCTGATCGTCACCTGGGATGAAAACGATTATGTGGAAGCCAGCAACCAGATTCTGACCGTCATGGCCGGCGACCCATCACTGTTTCAGGCCGGCACATCCAATCAGAATGTGAATCATTACAATTTTTTGCGAACGATTGAAGATATGTATGGAACTGGCTACGCCGGTGCCAGCGCCACCGCTTCAGACCTGGCGTTCAGCAACGGTCAGTTCACCACCGTCACACCCGAACCGGCTGCACTGGGACTCTTTGGCGTCGGCATCGCGGGCCTGTTGCTCCGCCGCCGTCGCATGGCTTGAAAATGCCATCCGCCGCGGGTCGGTCCATTGGTGAACTTTATTCCTGCGGCCACAATCAGGCATAAAATGAAACCAAAGGGGAGTGCGGATCCGCCGCACTCCCCTTTTTCATTTCAATCCGGCGGCGGCAATCGTCGATTGCCCCGTCATATACCCGGCCAGAGTTCGCCGGTCGCCCCCTGCCGGTAAGGTGGGCGAAGGATAGAATAAAAGAGCGGCTTCCGCGAAGGTGACACAGGCATTCCTGCCTGTGCTTTTTCCACAGACAAGAATGTCTGTGCCACACTGGGGCACCCCAAGCGTTGCCGCGGCAACGCCGATCAGGAGCAGGAGATAGCGGAGCAGGTGAAAATTGATCGTCCGGCAGTCACAAAAATATTGCCGAATCGCGGCGTGGCCCGCTGTCAATCCTAATCTTGCAGGCGTGACAGAGTGCTAACGACCTTCCCGATAAAAGCGGGCGGCCCCGAGCCTGCCTGTTTAAGTAAAGTTTGCAATCTTGCCGGCTCTTTTGCGTTACAATGGTAAATGTGGGTCAGGCTCGGGAGTTCACGCCCGGTCGCGCCCAAATATGAAAGGTATCATCATGAGGTCCAAAAAAAGGCCCGCCGTTTCGGTCGCCGGAAAAAAATGTGCCCCCTGCGAAGGCGGCACCGCTCCGCTGACACCCGGGGAAATCGCAAAACTCCTTAAGTTGGTCCCGGAATGGCGGGTGGATACCGATGTTCTAACCCGCGATTTTGAATTCCTTAATTTCCATCAGACCATGTCCTTTGTAAATGCCGTCGCCTGGCTGGCCAATCTGGAAAACCACCATCCGGATATGCGGGTCGGATACAGCCGCGTCCGCGTCGATTTTAGTACGCATGCGATCAACGGTCTGTCTTCCAACGACTTTATCTGCGCCGCCAAAATCGACGCGATGCTCGCTCTTTAACAAAGGATGCCATGGTCAATGAATCTTACAGCGGCAGAAGAGTGCTGATTCTTTCGGCATCCGCCGGCGCGGGACACATCCGCGCCGCCGATGCCATTTTGAAAATCTGCAGCGGTGATTCCCGCGTCGCCCAGGTTGAGCATTGGGACATGCTTAAATACACCAATCGGCTGTTTCGCCATATCTATTCCCAGGTCTATCTGGATTTAATTAATCGCGCGCCGAAAATGCTTGGCTGGATCTACGACACCACCGATACCCCCTGGCGAAACGAAAAGAAACGGCTCGCCTTTGAAAAATTCAACGCTGGACCGTTTCTCAAGGCGGTCACCGCCTTTAACCCCGATTTAATTATCTGCACCCATTTCACACCTTCCACTCTGGTTGGCTGGCTTTATGAAGTCGGGCGCATTGCCGTGCGCCCGGCAATTTGCGTCACTGACTTTGACTGCCACGCCATGTGGCTTACTCATGTTTATCAATATTATTTCCTGGCTTTGGAAGAAACGCGCGTCCACATGCAGCGGCTCGGAATTGATGCCGCCCGTATGAAAGTAACCGGAATTCCCGTAGATCCGGCCTTCATGGTGCCAATGGAAAAAGCCGAAGCCCGGCGGCGCTGCGCACTTGATCCATCCCTCTTTACCATTCTGGTTTCCGCGGGCGGATATGGAGTCGGCCCTGTTGAACTGCTTATTGCTGAAATTCTGCGACTCAAAATTCCCGTTCAGGTGGTCGTCATCGCCGGCCGAAGTCTGGAACTCAAAGCCGCTGTTGATTAGC
>JAJZEY010000033.1 GCA_021805585.1 Planctomycetota bacterium | reverse complement strand
CAATCATTCAGTAATGCGGGCTGGTCTACCTTCGGGCCGGGTGCCGATGCGATCAGACGCGATATTTCGGAATTTCGTCCATTTCTGAAAAAGCGGGTCGTGGTGAATGGCCGGTCTGAAACCCGTGGCAAGTTGTGGGGAACCGTACTGAAAGCCGGGCGGGATTATCTGGAATATCATCAACGGCTGTATTCCAACCAGTGCATGATTGTGGAATATAATTTATATGTCTGCAACAGAGCCCTGGAACAAGTTGAGCCATCAATGGCATGGCCGGAAAAAAAGGCGCTGCATTTCCTGAAAATTGGCGTCGGGCTGGCTCCGTACCTTGGAAGCAAGACCGCCCATGGATGGCAGCGGCCCGAGGGCAATCATTACTATGTGGTGACACGCGCCGGCCTGACCCGCGAACTGGGTTATGTGGCGACCTATGGCGAAATTCAGGACTGGCCATACAAAATGTGGCGGGCCAGCGGAAACGCCGAAATTAAAAAGCAGTATGAAAAGATTTATCTGGCACGCCGCTGGTTCCGTTACCCGTCACGCGACAGCGGCGGCTACCGGTGCATGAAACTTGAAGAAGTCATCGGATGGCGGCATGATTTGTACCCGTCCATCGTGGCTTATGGCGATCCGAGTTTTGGTTCCATGATGGAAGGGGCAGCGGCATTTGGCATGGCCTGCCCGCAGGCAGTGGGATATGCCCAACAGTGCCTGGCGGATAATCAATTTTTCCGCGCCGAACAACAGGCCCCATCGCAATTTTTCCGCGGCACCACCGTGCTGATTGCATTAAACGTTCCCCGGCAGTATGCGATGGTCAAGGCTATGCCGGCCAGCCCATACCGGCTGCCGATGAGCCACGGCCAGGCGAATTTTGTCTGGGCGGACCCACAGAATGCGGTCGTGGTGGTGAAACATGGCCATGACCGGTTATGGGCGGAACTGTATTACCGCGCACAAATGGGAATTAACCGCCTGGCGCGCGTGCACTTCACCCAACCGCGAATAGACCGGCTGGCCACGATAAATGAACAGGTTCAATTTACACCAAGCGGAATGTACAGTCTTCGACCCAACTGGACAGATGTTAATTTCCGGCCGGGCTATACCCGTCAGGACGATGCGCAACAGGCATTTGCCGGCCAGAAACTACCAATTCCACAATTGCCCAGCGGCTATCACATTCATGCCGGCAAAAATGGACAGACCAATGCCGAGGGGCCGTATATTGGCCGCGCTGGATTCTATCGTCTGCGTTTCGGACACTATTTAATTGCGGTCAATACCACGGCATCGCACATTTACAAACTGGCCGTGCCCAGGCAATTCCGCCACGCGCGAAATCTCGTGATTCACAAATCTGTTGTTCTGGCACCGTCGCTGGCGGTTGGACCGCAACAGACCATGGTTTTTTATGCGCGATAATACCGCGATTAAGGACGCTTTGCGGCGCAGGCCGTGGCGAAGAATCCGCAAGACGGCGATAAAGGTATAATCCTGGCGGCAGCCGACCAACAGAGGTGTTCGCATGAATTTCAGACGAATGTGGTTCACGACCGGCTGCCGACTTGCACCACTGCTGCTGGCCATGATTTTTATACCGTTTCCCGCGTTGGCTAAAACAATTCAACAACCAGTCCATCAGGTCATTTGGCGGCCTCTTGGCGGCAGGTCGTGGCAGAACTGGAGCGGCATCAAGCGCATTGGTACCGCTGGCGCGGGCATCGTCGAGCCGACGGGCACAGCGGCATTCAGTGCACCGGCAACGCCGGGGCACAAAGGTTGGTATAAGCAGGGGTTTTTGCTGAAGTGCGGGGGAACGATCAATTTTTTGCAATGGTATGGATTGGAATGCCAGGTCAAGCCGCCTACATCCGGTACAATGCGCATGCTGGTTAAACTGAGCATTCCTCCACAGTTGGGGCGTGAATCCCTTATCGCTCGGGCGCAAGCAATGGCAACGTTAAGCGGCACCGGATGGCATACCGTCATTCTTCCGTGGAGCGCATTTAATTTACCACGCGCTGCGCCGATCACCTTGCATTTTATCCGGAACATCAGGTTGGCTTTTCAAACTGCTGACGGAAAACCGTTGGCCGGCGTATTGATTCGTCATATCGGCTTGCGGCTGGGGCTGGCCATTCGCATGAAGTCGCCTGTGCGCTCGCGCGCGGTACCGGCAGGAAGTAACGCGACGTATCACCTGCCAGTAATCAACTGCACGCACCAGTCGCAAGGCGTTCAACTGCAGGTGCGGCAAAGCGGCTGGCACGCCATGCGAGCCGCAATCTGGCCCGCATATCTGGTAATTCCTTCCGGTGATTCGGCCGCCGCCACAGTCACGGTGAAAGTTCCGGCAGGCATTCCGCCGGGCGGCTTTGAAAGCCAGATCGTCACGGCGGTCCCAAATGGGGACGCGGCTAAAACGGCAACGCTTAAGCTTTTTACAGTGCGGCACCTGCCGGCACCCAATATCATGTTTACGCGACAGGAATGGAATACCATTCGCGCGGAAATTAAGGCATATCCCTGGGCCAGAAAGCGCGCCGAATGGTATGCGCGGCAGGCCAAGCGATGGAAGGTTCCTGTTGCCGCCTACGGCCAGCATTTCAGGCCGGACCACAATACCACTCCGCTTTTTGGCGCCTACGCCGGGGTGCCGGCGCTTCGCGCCGCCATAGCCTGGCAACTGACGCGAAACAAAACATATGCGGCGAAAGCAGGCCTTTTTCTGCGGCGGCTTTCCGATCCGAAAACTGGTTATCCGGCCACACTGATGGCGTGCAACGCCTCATTTGTACAGGAGGGACAATCCTTTCAAAGCTATGCCCGCGCGTATGATCTTATTAAACATGCCGGTGTTTTAACGCCCGCG
>JAJZEY010000075.1 GCA_021805585.1 Planctomycetota bacterium | reverse complement strand
GCGGAATAATCCCAATGATGCACAAATTGCAATCGACCTGGCGGGCAAAGACCGTCGCGTCATGCAAAGCCATGATATTGCGTTGCGCATGCGTAACGCCCTTACGGCCATCGCCCGGAAATATGGTGCCAGGCTGGCCATTGTCGAATCGCCACCCGGGCCGCCCGTGCTTGATTCGATTGTCGCCGAGGTGACCGGGGCACCGGGCGTGCCCTACCGCGAACTTCAGGCCGCCGCGGACACGGTGCGTCGCCGGCTTATGCTGGAACCGGATGTGGTGGATACGGATACGAGTGTGCAAGCTCCTGAGCAGCGACGGGTATTTACAATTGATCGCGAAAAAGCGGCGCTTGACGGAATCACCGCCGCGGACATTGCCCGCACACTGCAAATTGCACTGCATGGCGCAAAGGCGGGCCTCATTCACGCCCCCCGCCGCCGCGCGCCGCTGACGATTCTGCTTCGCCTGCCGATAGCCGCCCGTTCCAGCACCACCATGCTTGACCGGTTGAACGTGGCCGGCACCGGGGGTCAGGAGATACCGCTGATGGAACTTGGCCACTGGAAGCACACCGATGTCGGCCAGACAATATATCATAAAAATCTGCATAAATTAGTATATGTATATGCCGATACCGCAGGGCGGCCGCCGGTCAATGCCGTAGCGGATGTTTTGGCCGACCAGCTGCCTGACGCCGCCGAACCCGCGACCACCGGTATGACACAAGTGGCCGGCGGCTGGATTCGGCGGGTGCCCGCAAGGCCGCTGAGCCAGCGGTCCTTTTTTCACAATGGATCAGGAATTGCCTGGCAATTAAGGCCTGGAATTCATGTCAATTTCGCCGGTGAAGGCGAATTGCGCATTACCGAACATGTCTTCAGGGACCTGGGTATCGCCTTTGCCGCGGCCATGATCGGTATTTATGTTCTGCTGGTTGCCCAAACCGGTGCATTTCTGCTGCCGCTGGTCATTATGCTGGCCATTCCGCTTACAATTCCCGGCGTGATGCCCGGCTTTTTTTTGCTTAATCATGTCGATCAGACCACGGCGGGCGGCTACGCTTCACCGGTCTTTTTCACCGCCACCGCCATGATCGGCATGATCGCGCTTTCCGGAATTGTAACGCGGAATTCCATTATTCTGATTGACTTTATCCATCGATCACTGGCACGCGGTCTTCCGCTTCATGACGCAATTCTGGAAAGCTGCGTCGTGCGTCTTCGGCCCATTCTGCTGACAGCGGCGGCGGCCATGTTTTCATCCATTCCAATTCTGACGGATCCGGTTTTCAGCGGCCTGGCCTGGGCGCTTATATTCGGCCTGTTCGCTTCCACCTTTTTCACCCTGTTTGTGGTACCGGTGACGTACTGGATGCTCTTCAAAAATAAGCCGGGCAATGGCCTGCCCGTACCCACAGATGATTAACCCGCCAACGGTGCCGGGCGGCCGGGCACTCCCCCGAAACAAAGGCTCGCCGGCAAACTTGCTCCAACCCGCTCTTTTCACTACCATGACAGCGGTTTTATTGAGGTTTGCCATGAGCGATTCCATGAACGATTCCATTATTATGTTTGACCCGGCCAGCGTTATTCCGGCGGACTCCAATCCGTCGGCCAAACCGCCCATTACCGCGCTGTTGTGGCTTGTATTGCTGGCCGCTTCGGTGGGTGCCCTGGTCTGGAATATTGATATTCGGCTGCACCTGCTGCCCGCGGCACCGGTGGCTATGGTCTGGCATTTCCTGATGCTGGGCTTTTTCCTGCACTGTATGGCCTGTTATCTGGCGGGTGGCGCAATTGCCCTGGCACCGCGGTCCAAACCACTTTTGGGCCTGACTATTCTGGTTCTTGCGGTAAACGTTGTATTCACACTGGCGCTGATACTTTCCGGACCGGCCACGATCACCTACATTCGCTGAGTCAAGCGTTTTGCAAATCGGCTTCCGGCCACCCGGCAGCCGAGGCGACCCACCTGGCGCTCCGGAGATTGCGGCATGACGGCAAAACCGTTCAAAATCCGTTCGCAGCGGAATTTGTCGGAGGTATTTTTGCGCTATTTCGCCGCCATGCACAACCGTTTTGGCGATCAGCAGTGGTGGCCGGCCGATTCCCCGCTGGAAATCATGGTAGGTGCGGTGCTTACCCAAAACACCAGTTGGCATGGCGTGAAAAAGGCGATTGTGCAACTCAAGGCGGCCAAGGTTCTTGATGCCCGATTGCTGTTTGATCTTGGTCCCGTCGGCATTGCCCCGCTGATTACCGCCGCCGGATATTTCAATCTAAAAAGCCGACGGTTGTGGAACCTGATGGCGTGGCTGATACGGAATTTTGATGGCCAGATTGTCGCGCTTTCCCGTATCTCCACCGCGGACCTTCGTAAACAGCTTCTGGCCGTTAACGGCATAGGGCCGGAAACCGCGGATAGCATTCTTCTTTATGCGCTTAGTCGCCCGGTATTTGTCATTGACGCCTACACGCGGCGGATTCTGGAACGCCACGAGTTGGTGCCCGTCGGGGCATCGTATGATGACCTGCAACAGACCATGGCGCGGCATTTGCCGGAAAACGTGGAACTGTTTAACGAATTTCACGCCCAGATTGTGCAAATCGGCAAGCACTTCTGTAAACCGACAGCAGACTGCGAAAGCTGCCCGCTGCGGCGGTATCTGCCAAAGAAATCCGGATCCGTAAAAAAATGATTCGGTGTGGTAGTGCGGGTGGGGTGCCGCCAAATGGTTTTACAACCGGCCGGAGCCTTGCGATTGAAGGGGCAGAATCAGAACGTGGCGTTCCCCGGTGATGCGGTATCGGGCTTTTTTATAAAGCGCCACGGCCGGAGCATTGGCTTTGTCCACCGCCAAAATGGATTGTCCGATGCGTCGCTCACTTAACACCTGCAAAACGTGCCGCATCAGAAATCCGCCAATGCCGCTGCGGCGAGCCGCGGGCACGAGTCCAAGGTAAACCAGTTCCAGTGCGGGCGGGTCGGTGTGCGGGGAAAGCAGGAGAGCGCCGATCCAGTCTTCACCGCGCCGCACTAGCGACCAGAGCGATGGATCAAACATTCCGACCGCCTTGTGACCCGCCATGACATCGGTCATGGACCGCAATCCGGCCATGCGGGGGCAGTCCAGCGTTTCCCGATATGTTTCGTGAATAGTTGAGGCAAATACGTGATCGAGTTCCGGACGATAGGGCCACAGACTTACACCGGGGGGAGCATCGTTGCGCGGTGAAAAAAATGGTGCGCTGCGTTCCATGTAGAACAGATCCGCCAAATCGAAAAAGGCGGCCGCCCGGAATGCCTCGGCCGAAGCCTTATTGTCGGCATCCAAAATAGTCTGGGCAATGACCATGCCATCTTCGCCGGCGCGGCGGCAGACCGCGGCAATGCAGGCCTGCGTGGCCAGCCGCGCGGTCGGATGACGGCCGATATTGGTTGTGTAAAGCAGGGCCGTTCGTCCGGGACTTTGCGTCCAAAGGCAGGCTGAAACCATTCGCCCGCCC
The DNA here is from genome assembly GCA_021805585.1 of Planctomycetota bacterium. The sequence continues at coordinate 8,872 of JAJZEY010000075.1, read as the reverse complement.
TCCAGCGCCGCCATTTGGCGGGTCAGGCTGATACCGTGAAGCCCGCACCAGTTTTCAAAGTTACGCCAGCGCGCCTTGGCTGCGGAATCCGCGGGCCGATCGGCGGATTCCGGGCCGTCCAAAATGCAGGCAATACCGCGACGGGCCAGCGCCAACGTGGCGGCGGGAATAATTTCCAGTGACGGCGGCGGCGATTCCATGGGGGATAAACTCCTCATGCGGGCATGTTAGATTGGCCGCCATAAATACGCAATTTTCCGCCGATCTGGCACTGCCATGGGGCGGCCTGCCACGGCCCGGAAAGGGATCCCAATGGGAACCGGGATTTGACGCGGCGGCAAATGAAATTTATTATTCAAATTACGACAACCTTCGGCCGGTGCAGGCCGGCGGACGGGCCGATGAATCGATCGGGAATTCCCGCAGCCGCCTTTGGATCGCGGGCGGCCATAAGCCGTTGTTCGGCGGCTGAAAAATAAAGGGCCGGAAGTAATCGCACGCTTCGGCAGTTGCATTGCAGATTTTTTGTGAGCCTTTCAGATGCCCCGCAAATTGCAGCCACTTGGTACCGAGATTTTTCGCTATTTCCCGGCCACCAATCGCATCCTTCACATGGGCCTGTACCTGACCGGAGTAGGCGCGCAGGCCGACCGGCCACCGGATGCCGCCCGCGCGCCCAAGCATCCGGATGTGTACTGGTTTACCTGGGCGAAAGGACGCGTGCTTCCGGAATATCAATTGGTCCTGCTGACCGCCGGCGGCGGTGAGTTTGAATCCCGGGAGACGGGGTTGGTGAATATTGAACCGGGAACTGCGATTTTTTTACTACCGGATGTCTGGCACCGGTACCATGCGCGAGCCGGTTGCGTCTGGACCTGTGCGTGGATTTCATTTAATGGTGAAATTCCGCACCGCTGGCAACAGACCGGCCTTCTGACTCCTGAAACGGCGATTCGTCGCGTGCCGGATGCCACGGCCCTGGCTGTACGCATGAACAACCTGGTCCGGCACGCGTTGTCCGATCCAGTGGAAAACATGATTTCGGCCTCGTTGATGGCGCTAAGCCTGTTATCCGGAGTGCTGGGGGACACATTATCGACCGCGCCACCAACCCCGGAAGAGCTTGCCGCGCCGCGTACGGACCATCTGACCGATAAACTGGTTGGCGAAGCGGTGGATCTGATCTGGAACCACAGTCACCAGAATATTTCGGTGGGCCTGCTGGCACGAAAACTAGGCGTTACACGCCGCACCCTGGAACGCCGTTTTCTTGCGGCACGCCAGCACACCACGCTGATCGAAATTCTGAATTGCCGCATAAATCGGGCTGAACGAATGTTACGGGAAACGCACCTTCCCATCCGGCGAATCGCCCACGCCGCAGGCTTTACATCTCCGACGCATCTTTCGCGGACATTCCGTCAGCGACTGGGCAAAACCCCCAGCGATTGCCGCCGCAACTTGCCGGATAAGGACATCTGATCAGCCTGCCGCATGGCTAAGGGCGGCGGGCAAGCCGGACGGGCGGCTGTTTTCCCTCGGGGATGCGCGTTTTTATCGGCAAGGTCGCCGGTGATCTGATTCGGCAATATTTTTATGCCAATCAGTCGCTCCACTTTCACCTGCCCAACTTTGCTCCTGATCCACGTTGCCGCGGCAACGCCGGAGGGCCGAATCGTGGCCGTCTCAATTTGTCGGGCAAGATGTCCGACCCGGAAAACGATGGGGGCGGGCGGGTGTTTTTTTTCGCCGGGGCTGCCGGTTAATTTGTGGGCGTTGAATCTGGCCGTATACTGGTAAAGCCATGCCGACGTTTATGCACAACTTCATGTCCCGCCTGACCACCTATTCCTGGTGGGTGGTGGCCATTGAGCTTCTCCTGATTGGCGTGGTGGTTTACAGCGTGCTGGAATTTCTGCGCGGGACGCGCGGCGCCCGGCTGATTAAGGGCACCGCCCTGTTCCTGATAATTACCTACACGATTATCAAACTCGGCGGAGATAAACTTGTGCGTGTGGAGTTCCTGTTCAGCCGCCTGCTGGTGTTCACCACGTTCGCCATTGTCGTCGTGTTTCAGCCGGAATTGCGGCGAGCCTTGATGCGCTTAGGCGAAGCACGGCTTTTCCGATTGGGCGGTTCGACCTCTCGAAGATTGATTGACTGCCTTTGCGCCACGGCTGATTATTGCGCGCGCAACCGCATAGGCGCGCTGATCGCGGTGGAACGGGAAGTCGGTCTGGGAGCGCTGATCGAAAACGGCACGACACTGAATGCGGATGCAACGTCTGAACTGCTGAACACTATTTTCTGGCCCGGTTCGATTCTTCATGACATGGGTGTGGTTATTCGTGACGGCCGCATCGCCGCGGCCGGGGTGCAGTTTCCTCTGGCCGAAGTCGGCGAACTTAGTCAGGAAATGGGATCTCGGCACCGCGCGGGCCTGGGGCTTTCCCAGGAATCCGATGCGGTGGTCATTATTATAAGTGAGGAAACCGGTGCGGTAAGCCTGGCGGAGCGCGGCCGACTGGTGCGGGGTGTGACCCCGGAGGAATTGCGGAATTTCCTGGCCGATGCGCTGCGGCGCAACGAATCTCCGCTGCTGCGCCGCCCGGCGGCCTGAATGGCGAACCGTGCGGCATCAAATGAAAGGATAAGGCCGTCATGGCTCGCAAAACTGCCCAACTGATGGACCGCCTGAAGGTGCTGCCGCTGACGCTGCTGCTTTCGGTTCTGCTGTGGCTGTATGCGGATGCCAACCTTACTTCCACGCAGGGCGACCTTCCGATCCGCATTTCCGTGATCGCCGCCCCGGACGCCGGGTCGCGCACCGTGCAACTGGCCGAGCCATCAACGGGAGATTTTCAAATTACCATTCAGGGCCCGCGCAACCGGGTACAGCGTGTGCGGCAGCAGTGCGAAGGCCGCGCGGTATTTACTACTGAAGACGTGAACAATCTTGTATATGTTGTGCGTCATCCCGGCCATCTTGCCTTGGGCGGTCATGACCGCATGGACGCGGTAAAGGTATTTAATTCGCTGCCGTTTTTCCGACAGCGCCGGATCAATGTCATCAGCGTCAAACCGTCCACGCTTGAATTGAATGTCGATGAAATGGTCACGGTGGTCCGCCCGATAGACTTCCGGCAGCTTCGCGGTATCCCGGTTACCTTAACACCACCCAGCGCCAAAGTCGTGCTGCCGCGCAGCCTGCTGGCCGGCATTGGCGGTAAAAGTCAGCTTCGCGTGATCGCCCATCCGCTCGTAGACCCCACCACGCTGCCGCCCAACACCCGCCAGACCATTGAGGCCCAACTGGTGGTGCATTACCCGGGCACGCTAAGCACGCAGGTAACGGTATTTCCGTCCACTGCGGCCGTCACGCTGAATATTCCGGCACAACCCCGCAAGAAGCTTTTCATCGGCATCGTGCCGGTGTGGGTCCGCGGGCCTCCGTGGCTGCTTAACCGCTATTCAATAGAAACACAGCCCACCACGGTCAACGTCACCGTAAGCGGTGCCGCCCACCGGCTTAGCCTTCTTAAAACCCAGGTCATTCGCGGCAACGCCGCGCCGGTCCGCAGCCGCGTGATTGCGCTGCTGAATATGACATCCAGTTGGCGGCCGGGTCCGAATTTTGTAAGCCGCCGCGTTCATTACCATCTGCCGCATGGCATCAGTCTGGTGGATGGTCCAAGGCACATTTTGTGCCGAATCCAGCGCCGCACGGCCACCCCCGCACCCCCCGCCGGCGATCAGATTCCCGCCGCGGCAAGCCAGACCGCCGCCGGGGCGGCAACGAATTCAGCCACCGCCGCGCCCCCATAAGCGAACGCCGTGCTTGCGGCTTTTTTCCGAAACCCCGCGTCCGATAATCCGATCGCTACCGATCGTTCCGATTAGAAATTCATATAGATATTCCTGCATATGACAAATGGTTTTGCCGACGTGGCACCGCCGCAACAACGGAAGTTATTGGGCAATAACATGATTCACAAGGGTAATCCGCGGTGCGCCTGACCGCTGTCGCCGGAATCGGAAAGGCCGACGCCCCTGCCCAAAGCCACCCATCGGCCATGTGCGAAGGTCAGGGCTCGCCGGTGTGAGGCTCCCTGGTTGTGGGGCGGATTTCACCTTTCAGCCAATGGCTCCCAGGCGCTTCCCATAAAACGATTACCGTAACCATGCAGAATTTCCGCTAGAATTTCGACGGTATCGGTCAGGCTGGTTCCCGACCGGTTGAAATATAAATTTCCATCCGCCAGAAATACCCGCCCATGGCGTACCGCCCCAAGTGTATGCCATTGATCATGCCGCGTCAGCGCCGGCAGCTCCGCCCGCGTGCGTTCCAGTGAAAACCCACATGGCGCGATGATAAGCACTTCCGGGTCGGCGGCGGCCAATGCGCTCCATTCAATCGCGCGCGAATGCTGTCCACGATTCCCCAGCAGTGGCCGCCCCTGTGCCAGGTCTATAAGTTCCGGTCCCCAGTTCCCCATTGCGAAGAGAGGGTCTATCCACTCCAGCACAACGACGGTCGGTCTTTCCCGCCTGGCCAGGGCGGCGTGTATCCGGGCCTGTTGGCCGCGTTGCAGGTCAATCAGCTCCTGACCGGCCGCGTGACCGTTCAGTGCGGCGGCAATGGACTGAATATCGCGATCAATTCCCTCCATACTTCCTGCCTGGAGACTGATTATCCGTCCCGGCAACGGACAGACTTCCCGCGTTAAATCCTGATGGCTGACAGCACATACCGGGCAGTGCGACTGGGTAATAATCAGGTCCGGTTCCAGCGCCGCGATGGCCGCCTGATCCACACAATAAAGCGGCTCGCCGGCGCGCAGGCGGCGGTTGACTTCGGCATCAATCCGGCGGCTCGATACGCTGGTGTCAAAGGCCGCCGCCGTAAGCACCGGCAACCGCTTTACCCAGGATGGATTGTCGCATTCATGCGAACGGCCCACCAGATATTCACCCGCTCCCAACGCGCATACAAATTCCGTACCGGCGGCCAGCAAGGACACAATTTTCATGCGAACTCCTTTTGTTCAGCTGCGGTCAGCAGGTCCTGAAAGCGAAAGCGCCCGCGCGTAACGGCTTGTCCCCGCCACACATTCACCGGCTCGGCAAACAGCGGGCCGTCATAAACAAATGTGTGAAATTCGCCGTTTTCGCCGCACGGGTCAATGCCGGGGGGCAGGTCCACAAGAAGCGATTCGTCAAAATCGCGGCCGGCAAATTCGGGAGACAGCTTTTCCAGGTCCACGCAAACCAGTACAGCTTTGAATCCGGCGGCGATAAAATCCCGCGCCATGCGTGCGGTATCTAATCCCCAGATCGGAAACACGCCGCGCATCCCGATGGTTGCAAGCTGTTCTTCCCGCCAGCGTCGCAAATCGGCCAGAAACAGATCACCGAAAACCACATCCGTTATGCCGCGCTGCTTCCAGGCAATGAATGCCTCGCCGGTGCGGCGGACATATTCCGTGTTGTCCGGTGCGCTGGAAAGGTCCACAAGCTCAAGGGGCAGGCCAAGCGCCGCGGCCTGCCGCTGGATTAATTCACGGCGAACGCCGTGCATGCTGACGCGGTCGAATTCGCGACTGATTGTCGCAATTAATGACTGGATGGAACAGGCCGGGTTTTCCCGCAGCTTGTACAGCGCATAGACGCTGTCTTTCCCGCCACTGAACGACATAATAGCTGGTTCCGCGGACATATTTTTATTCCCTTTTTGAGTTAATGCGGTGCGGTGCAATTCACGGTTCCAGCCGCTCCACCGGCCGGGGGATTCACGGGTCGGCGGGATATTGTAAGGGATGCGGACGAAGGCGGCACGGCGGGACGGTTATTAACCGCTGAATGGGTGTGCCCGTTTCCATCGGGAAGGTCGCAAAGGCGTATTCGGGGGTATACGGAGTTTTGTGGATCGGTTCAGGTGATTACCGGCGGATGTTCCGTGAAGCGCTCGCGGACGCTCTGGAAGGTATCTTCCAGCCGCAGGAAGGACTGCACCACTTCCGGATCGAATTGCGTACCCAGACCGGAAAGGATCATGGATTTGGCGACATCATGGCTGAAGGCATCTTTATAAAGTCGCCGGGAAGTCAGCGCATCGTAGACATCGGCCACCGCCACAATACGGCCACTAAGGGGAATTTCCGGTCCGCGAAGCTGTCGCGGGTAACCGGTGCCGTCAATGCGTTCGTGATGCGCGGAAGTAATTTCGCGTGCAATTCGCAGGAATTCAGCATCGGGGAATTTTTTCAGGGCAATATCAATGGTGTTGGCACCCAGAGTGGTATGGGTTTTCATGAGGGAAAATTCGCGGTCGGTGAGTCGGCCGGGTTTTAAAAGCACATAATCCGGTATGGCGACTTTGCCGATGTCATGCAGCGGGCTGGTCAGATAAACCCAGCGGATAAAATTCGCCGTTATTTCGCGGCTGTGTTCCGGCGTGGCGGCGAGGTCCTGGGCCAGCAGACGTGAATAACTCTGTACGCGTTCAAGGTGCATTCCGGTTTCCGGGTCGCGTGACTCCGCGAGTTTGGCCATCGCAAAAATGGCGACGTTTCGCGTGTCCATGGAAAGCACGCGTTCACCCGAACGCACGCGTGCGACAAGTTCATCGGGGTCGTACGGCTTGCCGATAAAATCATCCGCGCCGGCGGTAAGCCCCTCCACCCGATGCTGGGGCAGATTGCGGCTGGTGACCAGAATAATATAGACATAGCCCCACATTTCCTCGCGGCGAATGGTTTTGCATAAGGAAAGCCCGCTCATGGGGCCGTCATTTTCCCAATCCGCCACCAGCAGGTGGCACAGCCCCTGGCTTAGAATTTCCATCGCCTCCAGACCGGAATCCGTGGCAATAACTTCAAAGCCTGCGGACCGCAGTGTCTGGCGTATCAGCGACAATCCCAGGCGATCTTCATGAACCACTAGAACCCGCATCGTTCGTTTTTCTCCAGCAATTCGCCATGGCTATTATGCACGCTTGTCGGCTCCGACGGTCAGGGACAATGCGGCGGGAAAAGAACCTGGCAGGCTCCCTGTCCCCGGTTATTATCGGCTTGCAAGCGATACTTTTTCCAGTGCAACTTCTCTTACGTCTTACGTTGACTCCGGGCACCCGTGCCTCGCCATGTTTCAGCATTTCGGGTGGGTTGCGGCATTGTAACCGGAATGGCCGACATTGCCGCATCATTGGGCAATTGTATCAAGGTCGGGGTCTATGGCCGCCATTTTCTCCTCATGGGTGAACGCGTCGCCGGCCGTAATCGACCGCGATTTTTTTGCGTGGCCTTGAAGAACCGTTACCCATACTTTGCGAATGCGTTTGCGACCCAACCGGCAGTGGCCGATAATGCGTGTGCCATCAGGCATGGCACAGATTAACTCCGGCAACTTGCCGACCAATTTCCACCGGCCAAGCTGGGGTGCCCTGCGGGCTGCGGCCTTTTCCAGACTGGGCGGCAGCCAGAGCGGATTGGGAATTGCAAAGCCTTTGAGTTTGCCTGTCTTTATACAATTGAAAAATTGATTCGCTGTAGGAAATTTTTGTTTTTGAAGCGTGGCGCGTGCCAGGAAATTTTCGAGCGTCTGCGTCTGCACCTTGGCATATAGGATGGCGGTGGGATTACGCGGCAGGCTAAGCCAGTATTTTCGCCACAATTTTTCAAATGCCGCATCATTTTTTCCGAAAACGCGATCCCAGGCCTGTTCCGCAGGAACGCCATTGCGAAAAAGCTTGAGATACCTGGTAAATGGCTTTGCAAACCGATGGTGGTCCGCCCAGGCCAGAAAATAAATCATGGACCAGGCCTGGTCATAATTCACACCCATCAGCACATCGTTCCAATGCCGGTAGCTCATGGTGCGCATGGCATGAATGGAGAGCAACTTATGCCCGCGAATTTCCGCCTTTAACCGCGCTAAACGCCAGGGTGGAATCCACCCGGTCACAAAACTGTTTCCGGTAAACAGCCCTTCGCCAAAATATTCCGCCACGCCTTCGTTAGCCCATGGCGGCAGAAACCGGTGCAGGAAAGCGAACGTGAACTGGTGGAAGCCCTCATGCTGAATAACGTGCCACATCTGATGACTGATGTGCGTGCCGCCGATGGCCATCAGCCGTTGCCCCCGACCATCGACCAGGAAAACGCCGGCGCTGCCCGGCATGCCGCCGGCACGGTAATAATCGCTGCCATGCCGGAAAATGTAAAATGGAAGTTTTTGGGTCACCTGGCCGCCGAATATAGAGTGCAGCCGCCGCTGATAGGCGGCTGCAACAAAGTTCATGCGCAGCCATATTTGTTGAAGCATGGTGCGGCTTTCGTCGGTGTGAAACACATAATAACCGGGCGGGCTGAAAGTTTTGAGTTCACCGGCCTTCGCCGATTTGGGGCAACTGGTCAGAATCGCCAGAAACAGTGCTGTGGCCGCGGAAAGGCCCCACCGTGAAATGCCGCGGGGAATCTTGAAGGTGGAAGGTATGCGGCGGGATAGATGATGCATCAACTGAATTCCATAAACAGGGAAGTTATTTTGCGTTGTCCGCATGACTCAAGCCGGTCAGGCATTAAGAATTTTTTCCAGCAATTCGCCGACCATTTTCGGGTCGGCCTTGCCGCCGCTGGCCTTCATCACCGCGCCCCGCAAAAAGCCCAGCGACGCCTGTTTTTTCTTTGGATTGGTTTTGTAATCCGAAACCGCCTGCGAATTTGCGTCTATCGCCTGGCGCACCCACGCTTCGGTCTGGCTGCTGTCGCGCACCTGAAGCAGTCCAAGTTCGGTGGCCACCGCCATTGGGTCCGCCTTCGGATGGGTCACCAGATGTTCAAACACACTGGCCGCGGCGGTGGCACTGACCACA
>JAJZEY010000255.1 GCA_021805585.1 Planctomycetota bacterium | reverse complement strand
GACATGTGGCGGGAAACAAAAGCCAGACCCGCGCCGCCAACCACAGCGCGGTCCGCGAATCAAAGACGGAAAGTATACGGGCGGTCTGAACAGAGTCAAACTCCGCCCGCCAAGCCTGGCCGCCCCAAGGCAGCCGGACTCTGAACTGAGCCGTGAAACAGAACCGTGAAATAGCTTGGCCCGTCAAATGCGGCTCACGTTTGCCGCAACGCGCTGGCCCCGCAGACCATCTTAAAAATGCAAAAGATTCTTCACATTGTTCACACCTGGAACGCTGCCAGCCTCAAATTTGGCCGCCAGGGTCTGAATATCACCAAACGATTTAACCGAACCGTCATTCAGCCCGGATTCCACCTGTTTTAGAAACGTTGAAGCTTGGCCAAAACCGCCCGTCATCGCTGAAAGCTTGCTTGCCGCAGTTGCGGCGTCCGGGTAGTAGCTGCCCAGTGTTTTCTGCAAATCCACTTTCCAGGTACCCGCTTCCTGCGCAAAATAAACTTTTGCGAGATTTTTTCCCTGATTCAACACGGCTGTTTCTCCGCTAATAACCAGCGGGTTGGTTTTCAGAGAAGCCAGTGTGGGAAAAATACCGCCGCTGGGGGCAATTTTTTCAACCAGCGCGCCTAATCCAGAGGCCTGTGAACCAAGCTTTTGAGTCGCCAGTTGAACTACCTGCACCTTGACGCTATCCAGTTTTGCCACCGCGGCCACCGCCTGAGCTTGGGCAGGCGAGGTTGTGACAAAAGCATTTTCAATTTGCGTCACATTGCCCGATTTTAACGCGCTGCCAAGATCGGCGACCACGGCTGCCGCTTCACTGCTTGGGGCCGTTCCAGGCATCGCTGGCATACTTGTGGTCGCTGCAGCGGCGGGTGCCGCGGTCGAACCAACGGTTTGTGGCGATGACGAACCCGAATTCGCTTTAGGCGATTTTGAACATGCCGCCAGCAAAATCAGGAGTGCCACGGCCCCAACGGTCGGAATAATGCGTGTTTTCATTCAATACTGTCCTTAAATCATATAAATAATGCCAAAGCAAAAGGCATTATAACAGAGGGGCATCATAGCAGAGGCAGCTTTATTTCACCAGATAAAGCCGCCAAAAAACGCTGCGCCCATCGCCAACGCAATACAGGACAGACCGGAAAAGACTCGCACAAAACCAATAGAGATTCAGGATAGCGTCAGTTGGGGCCTGGCGCGACCTATCGCGTATTGCCGACCATGAACCAAGCGCATCAAGAGTCCGCCTTTTCCGGTTTGAAACTGGCCGATGCGCGCCGTCGGCGTCCACCTTGACCCTTTCTACCGATACCTTATGATAGTTTCCGTAGAAATAATGAGTTTGTGGTTACATTTTTAGTTTGTTTTAAAGAAATATGATGGATCATTCACATTTGGGATTGCCTAAAGCCTTTGAAGTGCTCGGACTTGAACCAGCTATTTTGACGGCTCTGGCCGAAATTCACTTTGTTGAACCGTCCGAGATTCAGAGACTGGTCATCCCCCCCGCCCTGACAGGTGTGGACATTCTGGGCCAGGCGCGAACCGGAACCGGTAAGACCGCCGCCTTCGGACTGCCGATTCTTCAACTGATTAACCCTGATGAAAGCTTTCAGGCCATTATCGTCGTGCCTACCCGCGAGCTCGCGGTGCAGGTTCATGCGGAAATGGTGCGCTTTGCCAAGCATAAAATGCTGCGCATCGCGGTGGTTTATGGCGGCACCAAAGTACCACACGATATTAAGGCAATGGAACGCCAGCCCCACGTCATTGTGGGTACCCCCGGCCGCATTATTGATCTTCAGGAGCGCGGCGTGCTTACGCTTAGCCGCATGAAATTTGTAGTCTGCGATGAAGTGGACCGCATGTTTGATATCGGCTTCCGTGATGATGTGCGAAAAATTCTGGCATCATGCACCGCGGAACATCAGACCATGTTTGTGTCCGCAACCATTAACGACGAGATTGAACGCCTGGTGGAACGCCACATGAAAAAAAATGTGGCCCGGATATTTACCGCCAAACCGGATGACAAACTTACCGCGCCAGATGCGCGGCAATTCGTGGTTGGTGTGCAGCCATGGGATAAATTGCGGGCACTCCGCGCCCTTATCGCGGATGAAAAGCCGAAGTTGGCCATCATTTTCTGCCGCACCAAGCGCAGCGTGGACAAAGTCGCCCACGCCCTGGAAGAACGCGGCATTAATGCGTCCCCCATTCATGGTGACCTTGTCCAGCAGAAGCGAGAACGGGTGATGCGCGGCTTCCGGACGGGAAAAATAAATGTTCTAGTCGCCACCGACCTCGCCAGCCGCGGTATTGACGTGCATGAAATTACCCATGTGATTAATTACGATGTACCCGATGACCCGGAGGCCTACGTGCACCGCGTGGGTCGAACGGCCCGTATGGGTGCCACCGGTCGGGCGTTTACCTTTGTGGCGCGCGACCAAGGACAACTGCAGACGGAAATCGAAAAACTCACCAATCATCTGATGGAAGAATACCGCATTCCCGGATTCACTCCCTCGCCCGAACCAGGTCGCGGACTCCATCGCGATGCGGCATCCGGTGCCGATGGCCAGCCCGCACAGAGCGCATACCCGGTTGCCGCGCCGCTTCCGCCGGTAAACGAATATTCGCCCACCGGCTTTTCAATTCCGGCCAATACGCAATCCACCCGACCTATTTCTGGAAAATTTCCCACCCGCCGGCGGCGGTAATTCCCGCCGCCGCAGTTCGCCAATAATCGGATGACCGGCTGTATCGGTTCAACACGCCTTTGGCACTTTGGCAAAACATGATGCAGCCCACATGCCGGGCGGCGCGCCGACGGCCATTAATAATGTGCGGACAGGCAGCCACAGCAGGCCAGTCCC
>JAJZEY010000526.1 GCA_021805585.1 Planctomycetota bacterium | reverse complement strand
TCAACCGGGCTGGGCATGTGCTATAAGCCGCAGGCGCTTTTTCCGTTTCTTCAGGCCGCGTTGACCCGCCGTGTGGACCTGGCGCTGATGAGCGACTCGAACACGGTTAAGGGAAATGACCAGGGGCATAACGTAGGGTTCCGCAACGCGTTCGCATCCCGCTTCGGCATGTATGCGACCGGGCTGCTCTCCGTCAACGGCAGCAATGACGGGCAGGGCAGCGGTTTTGGTGCCGGAGCCAATTGGCCGGCTCCGGCGACTTCCGGAGTCGCGACCGGCATCGGCTCGCTCGACGCGTACTACGCGAATGACGGCGTCGCTGAAGCGGCCTTCATGGGACAGAATTGGCAGTACATGCCCGCCAGCGGGACATGCACCGGCCAACAGGTGGTCACCATACAGTCGGCGGGATTGCAGGGTGTGCAGTTGCCGCTGCCGGCCAGCCTTTCCAACAACAACAAGATCATCTACGCCTGCCCGATGGACGTGACGCAAGAATTGTCCTGGGAGTGGACGCAAGGGCTGTTTACGACCGGCGGTTACTGGAATCCGACGGCCTACCAGAGCGCTGCGCAGAACACGAACTATGCGACCGCGAAAGTTTCTTCGGGCGGTGCGTCTTATGGGATGCAGGATGGCAATCTGATTGTGCCGGCGGGAGCCAGAAATTCCAACGGGACCTATGGCACTGTCACGTTCTCGCCGTGTGATTTTGCGGGCGGGACGGCGCTTTCTTTCGGCATCAAGGGGCCGGTCCTGATTTCGTATCAGCGGGTGCAGGCACCGAATGTGCTCACCGGGATCGCCTATACCACCAATCTGTACCAGGGAGGGCAGGACGCGCGTAATGCGGCACTGGCGTGGCAGGGAACGAGCATGACAGCCAAGGTCGAATACATGCGGCAGTTGACGCGTCTGCAAAACGGGGCCGCGCCGATGGCCTGTTTTCATATCATGCACGGTGGCAATGACTTTATCGACAGCATCAATTCGGTCGGCCCGAACCCGCAGGTTTCCAGCACCCCAGGCGGATTTGCCGATAACCTGACTGCGATTATCACGGCGATTCGCGCTGCGTGGACCGCGGCGGGATACGCGTTGGGCAATCTGTATTTCCTGATCGGGCCGTACCATCCGGCGATGTCGCGGTCCGCCAGCAACCTGACCTGGCAGGGACAAAGCTACCAGCAGCTGGTGGCCTATGAATTGGCCGCCGGAAGCGTGGCCGACGCGTTCAGCAACGTGACGGTCATGCACGGCAGCCAGTTGCTGCCCGGTGGCTTTGCACAGTCTGCGATGTATATGCAGTCCAAAGGCTTTTATGACTACCAGGGCGATGCGCATCTGATTCGCCAGGGTTATGAATGGCTTGGGTTCCGGGCGATTGATGCGCTGATAAGCGAGTCGTGGGGCAGCGGGAGTACTTCATCGCCGTCGGGCGCATTTTCCACTAGCGGAACGGCGACCCTAAGCGCCGGCACCTTTACCACCGGGTGATGCGTTGATTGCGTTCCAGCTTGAATGACAGACCTTGCAAACCAGGAGGTAACCATGACCGCCGCGATCGTAAGTTTTGATGGATCCGCCGATTTTCTTGCCTTTACCACGCCCAATCAGACCATTCCCGCCGGCAACGTGCCGGTGGAATGCTTTGATCTGCAATATCCGTCCCGGCGCGGCAAACTTCTGCTGACCATGACGGTCGGTGCCGCCGGTCGGCTGGATACCTTTTACATCAGCCGCGCCAGCGTTCTGGGTGGCGTGGCCGTGCCGTGGAAAAGCGGCACGGACTTTCTTACACCCACCAGTCAGCAGCCGGAAACCCTGGCCTACGCATTTCCAGTGCCCGCCGGGACGACTTTTCAATTAATGGTGGATATGGAAGCCGTGGCTGAATTACAGATATGGGCCGGATCGATTGCCGGCACGACCCTGCAACTGCAGGTTGGCGCGCCGGATTAACCGGCGGCGGCCCCGGCACCCCGGTTGGTTCCCGCGTAAATTATCTACTACAGGAATGCACATGAATATTCTTGTTAAATGGCCCACGCGCAGCCGGCCGCAATTGTTTTTGACGACTCTGGCCGGATGGCGGTCCATGGCGTCCGGGTGCCACCGCATCCGGTATCTGGTCAGCAGTGATGCCGACGATGCGACCATGTGCTCGCCTTCGGTAACGCGCGCCTTGGCGGCCATGACGGATGTGCGGGTGGTTGCGGGTGCCGCACAACGAAGCAAAGTACAGGCCTGCAACGCGGACCTGCCGACGGACGCCGACTTTGGCTTCGTCGGTGAGCCACCCGATATGCTGATTCTGGCCAGCGACGATATGCAGCCGCAATTGTCGGCCTGGGATGACATTTTCGCGCGGAAAATGGCGCAAGATTTTCCCGCGATGGACGGCGCGCTGCATTTTTCCGATGGCTACCGGGGCGGTCCGTCGCTTATAACGCTTTCAATAATGGGATGGAATCTGTTTCGCCGCTTAGGATATGTCTATCATCCGGCGTATCAGTCGTTTTTTTGCGACAATGAATTCACCGCGGTTGCCCGGAAAACAGGCAAATATGCCTGGGACCCGCGTGTGGTGATTCGGCATGAACATATCGGGACGCGTCCGGATGCGCTGTATTGGCGGAATCAGCGGCGCTGGCGGGAAGATGAGCTGATGTTCGCTTTGCGCCAGTCCGTCGGATTTGATGTTCAAACCCCCGGATTAAGCATTCTGATTGCGGCTTTGCACAAGCGGGAAAAATCGCTGCGGGAACTGCTGGATATCCTGCATCGGCAGATTTTCGCGCTGGCTAATCCTTGGCGGGTGGAAATTCATGTTGCGCGCGACAGCGGCGAATTGCCGGTGGGTGCCAAGCGCCAGTCGCTGCTGCGCCAGGCCCGTGGTGAATTTGTCTGTTTTATTGATGACGACGATCTGGTGGCACCGACCTATATCGCCGACATTCTCAACGCCATTGACCGCCGGCCCGGCGCGGACTGTGTGGTGTTCGCCGGTCGGCTGGAAGTGGATGGCCGCTTTGCCGGTCCGTTTGATTATTCTATTACGCATCAGCATTATTACCAGATCGGAAATCGCTATTTTCGCACGCCAAACCATTTATGTCCGGTGCGGCGCGATCTGGCAATTCAGGTCGGCTTTAAGGCAGTCAATTGCGGTGAAGATACCGATTATGCCCGTCGCCTGTACCCGCTTCTCAAGACCCAGGCGGAAATTGCCGCTACGGACGGCACCGGAGAAAAGAAAACCCTGTATCACTATCGCTTCAGTCCAACCGGCACGGCGACACAGTTGGCCGGTAAGTCGGCGGCGCGCGTCTGAAGCGACGTTGTACGACTTTTGCGAGCGCCGGAATCAATCCTGCGGATGACTTTTGGTATACATTTACCGGTGCGATTCAGTTGCTAATCCGGCCCGGCGCGAACGGAGTCAGGTCCCAGGCGCAATGTCCTTTAAGAATAAGCTCCGCCATTGCCTCGGAAGCCAGCGGCGCAAAACCGATGCCGATTTTGAAATGACCCGCACAAATATACAAATTGTCGAACTCGGCGAATTTCCCCATCACGGGGCGGCGCTTCGGACCCGCCGGCCGCAGCCCGGCCCATATTTTATCAATGGTGGCATCAGCCAGGGCGGGGCAAACGCCGTTGGCTCCGTTGCGCAGAAAATCAATTCCCGCGGGCGTGTTGATCGTGTCATATCCCGCCTCCGGCTCGGTGGTGGAACCAACCAGAATTTGCCCGTTGGGCCAGGGCACCAGGAAAATATTGTCGCGTTTGACAATATGCCGCAAAATCAGCTGGTTGGTTTGTAGCAGCATAGCTTGTCCTTTTACCGGATCAATTGCCGCCGCCATGACAGGTTGGCCCAGCAGATGCGTCCAGACGCCGGTGCAAATCAGATACTTTTCCGCCCGGAAGGTCTGGCCGTGGGCCGTTACGCCGGTGATGCGTGGCCCGCAGGTCTCCAGACGTGTCACGGGCGTATATTCCTGAATGATGACACCGCGGTTCACGCACGCCTGGCGCAGGGCTGCAATCAATTCCTCGACATTGACCTGCGCCGAAACGCGGCAAAGCTGGCTTTCCAGCGTTCCGCATTCGACCATCGGTTCAAGTGAATGGACTGCCGCCGGAGAAAGCATTTCCATCACCGGGCCAATGGGTGGCGACTGATCGGACCGCATGGAAGCTAAGGCGGGCCATTGTGCGCAGGCTGCCGCGGTCTGCTCACGTGCTTGTATCAGAGCCTTTTCGCTGGTGAAAAGCTCCAATTTACCTTGTCTTAAGTAGGAGACATTCCGTCCGGTTGTACCATGCAAAGCATGAATAAAAACTGGGTAATTCCGAAGGCTTTGACGGTGCAATTGCTGCAAATAGCCGGCATTCACCATCGCGGGCGGCCATAACGCGCCCAGCGCCGCCTGGCTGGCACCCTGCCCGCATCGGCCAAGTTCCAGGAGCCGCACCCGGGCACCGCGGTCGGCCAACTGCCAGGCGGTCGCCATGCCCATTATCCCGCCCCCTGAAACCAGAACATCCACCGCCGCAACGCTTTCCATGAACGCAATCTCCAAACAGTCACAGCGAAAGTATACCGGACGTGGTGCCATCGGGGTAAAGCGCTGCTGAATCGGCAGACGCTTTATGCTAAACTTTTGCCCATGAGGTATGCGTTTTCAGGAATTGTTCTTTTGGTTGCGGCCGCTTTGCAGACCGCCATGGCCGGAGTTGCAATGGGGGGCCATATTGTCGCCGGGCCTGCAATCGGTTCGGTTACATCCAATTCCGCACGAATTTGGATGGAGCTTAACACTTCAGACCGCCTGCATGTGCAGGCATTTGATGTCAACACCGGGCGCGAAGTTTCCGCCTGGGGAGATGGGGTGCATGGGCCGCCGCCATTTGTCGGGGCGGCATCCATTGGCGGTCTGCAACCGGACCGGGATTACAGCCTGCGCGTGTTTATCAATGGTCGGCGGCGTTTGTTGCCGGGGCCACCGCTTATCATTCGCACGAATCCGGTTCATGGGTCAGGCGGCAATTACACCTTCGCATTCGGGTCATGTGCGGATACCAGCCGGTATCCGGGTGTAAAAATATGGCACACCATAGCGAAGCTTCAGCCGCGGGCGTTTATTTTTGCGGGCAATTCAGTCTACCTGCCGCGCACACTGGCGGCTTTTCCTTATACTTATGTTCACGCCCTGCGTTTTATACTGGAAAAATATGATCAGGCCCGCCGGTTTGGCGGCATTCAGCCGCTGATGCGATCCTGCCCTATTTACGCCACGTGGGACGACCGGGATTTCGGCATTCCGCACAGCGATTCAGGATTTGTCTTTTCCGGCGAATCCATGATTGCCTTTGAACGCTACTGGCTGAATCCCGGTTACGGCACCGGCCCGACGGTGGCTACATTTTGCCACTTCACCGTCGGCGATGCCGAATTTTTCCTGCTGGATGACCGCACTTTCCGCGTAGCGGGCACCAAGGGCAAACCCGGCGTCATGCTGGGACAAACGCAGATTAACTGGCTTAAGAAACGACTGTTTGCCAGCAAAGCGACTTTCAAATTCATTGTCGATGGCGACCAGATGCTGGCCGATTATCCTGGCCATGAAAGTTGGGGTAATTTTTCCCGTGAGCGGCGGCAACTTTTGGCCTGGATATTTTCGCATGATGTAAACGGAGTTATCTTTCTTTCCGGTCACCGGCGCTTTGGCGAATTGACCGTGCGCCGGCCGGGACCGGGTATCTTCGGCCAATATCCATTGTATGATCTGACAAGTTCGTCACTGGCGGCGGCGCGGGTACCCGATGATCAGGCCGCCACGTTTGTAAATCCCAACCGCATCGGAAATCCGGTGCTGGCGCATAACTTCGGCTGGATTCGCATCGGCGGCCCATTGGGACAGCGGCATGTGACGCTGGAACTGCGCAATTCCGCGGGCAAAATCGTGTTGGAAAAAACAATCCTGCAACTTCAGTTGCAGGCGGCACAATAATGCGGCACCAGCCCGCAGCGCGGCCCGGGTTCGCGGCCCGGACGTACGGTTGACCGGACCAGGCGATAGATCGGATATTCACTGTTTTCCCTGAAATGACAAAAGGTGCGTAATTCATGGCGATTCTCAACTCCTCAGGCCAGGCCGCTTCGGTTTGCCCAAATCCTGATTCCGCAAGGCGCATGGGGTGGCATGCTTTTCTGCTGCTGATTCTGGCGGCCAACGCCATGTTGTGGCTGGCATTTCCGCCCGTCGGAATCTGGCCGCTGGCACTTTTCGCTCTGGCACCGCTGACCCTGGCTATTCTCGGTCGCCCCCGCGGCATCAGGCCGTTGCTTGTTTTGTGGCTGGGCGGATTCATTTATTTTCTGGTGGCCAGCTTCTGGCTTATTCCGGTTACGGTGGGTGGTTATATTGGACTAAGTTTGTACATGGGTATATATTTTGCTATTTTTGCGGTTCTCCTGCGAATCTGGGTTGTGCGCCTGCGCGTTCCCGTGATACTGGCGGTGCCGCTGGCGTTTACCGCGGCCGAATATGTCCGCAGCACGTTCATGTCCGGCTTTTCCTGGTTTATGGTGGGCACGGCACTCTCACCCTGCAAGCCGCTGCTGCAATGCGCTGACCTTGCGGGCGTTTCCGGATTAACGTTTTTGTGTGGAATTGCGGCGGGGGGGCTGGTTGAAATTCTTCAACCCGGCGAAGGGCAACAGGGGGGGAGCGTGCCTGCGGGAATTTGCCCGTCCAGTGCCAATAGAACAAAAATTCTGCATGGGGCCGCAGCGCTGCTGATTCTGGCCGCCGCGTGCGCGTACGGGGGATATCGGCTGACGCAGCCGGGCGTGCTTTCCCCCGGGCCGCTGGTGGCCGTGGTGGAAAGCCATGTTCCCCAAACCCTGAAAGACACCCAAACCGCCGCCGACGAACAGGCCCTGTTCCAGGCATTTTGCGCCCAATCCATGGCCACAGCAAAGGCGCATCGGAATTTGAATCTGATTGTCTGGCCGGAAACCATGGTCCCCGGAGATTTAAACCGCGCGTGGCTGGATATGTCCGCGGATGACTTCCTGCCCGGCCATGGCCGGGGAGAACTCAAACGCGACCAGGGTTACGCAAAAAGGCTTGCGGCACTTTCCCGTCAAACCGGTGCGGCTTTTCTTGTCGGTTCGGGCGGCATTCACTTTGGTCCCAACGGTCGGCCGGACAAGCTGCAAAATATAGCGGTGTTTTTCACGCCCCGGCACGGCCTTACCGGCCACCCCTATGCCAAGCATCATCTGGTGCCGTTTGGCGAATATATTCCATTTAAGCAAACCGGTCCGCTTATTCACAAATGGCTGCTGTATCTGACGCCTTACGGTCCCAACGGTGTTTACAGCCTGACTCCGGGCACAAAATGGCGGCACTTTACATTGCACGTTGGCAAGCACCGATGGCGTTTCGGCACGCCGATCTGTTATGAAGATGCCATGCCGCATCCCTGTCGCATGTTGGCCCGCCCGCGGAACGGAAAAAAGGGGGCGGCGTTTCTGGTCAGCATTAGCAATGACGGCTGGTACACCAGCCACGCCGAGCTGCTGCAACATTTGCAATTGTGCGAAGTGCGGGCAGTGGAAAACAGGGTCTCCATTGCGCGCAGCGTGAATGGTGGCGATTCAGGTCTGGTGGATTCCGACGGCCGTGTGCTGAACCTTGCCGGACCGCCCGTGGGAAAAGGGAATCTGGTCGGTGGCGTCGCCGTGGGCCGTCTGCCCATAGACCGGCGCATCACTCTGTTCAGCCGAACCGGCGACCTGTTGGCCCGTTCCCTGGTGCTGCTGAACCTGCTTGTGGCGTTGGGCGTATGGACGTGGGACTTGGGCGGATGGCTGAATAAAATTCGTACGAAGCAGGCGGTTTAGCGGGTTTGGCGGTAACATTCCGTAACGGATTGGATTAAAGGTGACAACATGATTCACTTTAAAAATTGGTTTAGACTCCCTGGTTTTTCCGCCGGCCGCTTATGCGGGATTCGGGACGCGCGGAAGATTCGCGCTGTTGGTGTAAACCTTCTGCTGCTGGCTGCCGGCGTGGTCTGTTATGCATCCGTGGCCCGCGCCGCGGATCATCCCGCCCCGCCACACATTCATCTGGCCCCGGTGGAAGACCTGCTTGCCCGCATGGCCAAAAGTCCGCATCCATCGCTGCGTGCCGCCGCTATTGAAAGCATCCAGGGGCTTAAAACGCGAACAGCGGATCAAATAATCGCCAGCGGCCTGAAGGACGCCAATTCCATGGTTCGGTTTTCGGCGGCAATTGTCGCGGGTAAACGCCGCCTGGCAACGGTGCGGACTGAACTGGATCATCTGCTGGCGGACCCGGACAAAAGCGTGCGTGTCGCGGCCATTTATGCGCTGGCCCGCCTGGGTCACACCAGTCACATGGACGAACTGGCTCAAACCCTGCAAAGCAAAAGTCCCACCGTGCGGGCCAATACGGCTTTCGTGCTCGGGCGTCTGGGTGATACTTCCGCAATTGTGCTTTTGAAAACGGGTGTGGACGATCCGAATTCCGCCGTCCGCATGGCCATTACCTCCGCCCTGGCCCGCCTTGGTGACCGGCGCGCGATCAACAGCCTTATTGCCATGAGCTTAAGCAAATACGCCCAGTTTCATCTGGCCGCCATGAGTACCTGCCGGTCTTTGCAGAATCCGCTGGCGGCGAATGTGCTGCTTAACGGACTCCACGATCCGCTGATTGCCGCCCAACTGATTGCCGCGCGCGGCCTGGGGCAGCGCAACAGCACCCTTGGTGAAAAAATATCTCTGACCTGTGCTGTGGACAAAAACCCGCAACTGCGCGTGTTGGCGGCGCTGGCTCTGGGGTCCATTCCGGTTGCGTACAATGCCCATGTCCTGGAGAAACTTCTCAAAGATCCGGACCCTAAAGTGGAAATTGCCGCCGCCGCCGGACTGATAGAATTGCATCATCTGGCCAATCTGGCTAAACGGCACTGAAGCCTTCGGGAACTTAGGCGTTTACGCGGTCACTTCGCACCAGGTTTTGGGTGTTTCCCACACTTTTACCGCCAGCAAATTGGCTTGCGGCAACAGGGCTGGCCGCAGAATATCAAAAATAATCCGGGCAATATTTTCCACGGTGGGGTTAAGCGCGGCAAATTGCGGACAGTCCAGGTTCAGGTGTTTATGGTCAAATACCCCAATGACCTGCGTATTGACCAGCTTTTGAAATTCATGTACCGGCATAAGATGCAACGCGCCAGGATCGGAATTTCCGCCAATCGTGACTTCCAATTCATAGTTATGCCCGTGGCCATTGGCGTTGTTGCATTTTCCAAAAAGGGCGATGTTTTCCGCCGCGGACAATTGATCGCTGTGCAGCCGATGGGCGGCGGAAAATTCAAATCGCTGGGTCATGCGAATCATGACAGACTCCTTGAAATTCAGATGCAGCGCGTAAAACGGGCTTAAGCCCAGGCTCAGGCCCGCAAGGGCGCGCGGTGCAATGCGCGGCTTTATGGCATCCGCGGCTTCCAGCAGCGGCCCAAGCGGAGCCATTTCGTCCGGCGCGGCATAAACCGCCGCAACCGGGTGGGCCAAATAAAAACCAATCAGTGCCGGCACCGCGGTTTGCCGCAGAATGCGGTCCAACTCACGAATATTCATCAACATGCCGGTGGCCTGATCCACCGCACCGGTTACGCGAGCCTGAAGCGTGCAGAACGGCGCGAGTCCGCGTATGGGCGGGTTGCCGGCGAAATTATTGGATTCAACCGCGGAAAGTTCGACGCCGGAAAGCGAAAATCGCAATTCGCGGCACAGAGTTATAGCGGGTTGCTTCACCATTCACCCTATTGTAGGGACGGTACGCCACCATGGCTATGGCCAAAAAACAGGCGGTGTCGTCAAGAAATAGAAATATCACCAACGCATTGATCCTTCGTCAATCCTGATTTGCAGGCTTAACCAGGGTCCGCCAAATTCCAGGCGGCGGATTTAAACTGCGATTTTCATCGGGCCTGCCATAGGTCAATCTGGTGCAGGGCATCCCACGCCAGCATGCCGCCGACGCTGGTTAGCTTCCCTCGCATAACCAATCCCCTGAGTCGCTGTGTTTCTGATTTGCCTATCCATTAAATTGCATTTAATAAGCGTTCATTGGGCCGCCCATCAAATATTTTACCAATTGCCAGAAAAATCAGCTGACCCTCGCGGATGGTGGCACGCCATTCGGCTGGACTCCGGCCGCGTTGTGGGACAGACGCCTGCTGTGGAAAATAAATCGCAAAGCCATGTCGCGCCGGAGGTCGTCGGAGAACCGATCGCTGGCGCGTATCAGTTTAACTTGATTGGTGATACCGGGCCGCGGGCCTTGCTTCCACCCGATGGATTTCGGATGAACCGCGGATTTCGCTGATTACGCGGATAAGAGTGACAAGCCGTATCCGCGTTATCGGCGAAATCCGCGGTTTTGTTCTGTTACACAGGTTTGCCTGCCCCAGACGCACCGCGAACTCCGGAAAGGGTCCGCCAAATTCCAGGCGGCGGATTTAAACTGCGATTTTCATCGGGCCTGCCATAGGTCAATCTGGTGCAGGGCATCCCTGGCCAGCATGCCGCCGACGCTGGTTAGCTTCCCTCGCATAACCAATCCCCTGAGTCGCTGTGTTTCTGATTTGCCTATCCATTAAATTGCATTTAATAAGCGTTCATTGGGCCGCTCATCAGATCTTCTACCCGTTGCCAGAAAAATTGGCAGACCCTTTAACCAAGCACGGGAATGATTCCCTATCCATTCCATCGGATTCATGGTAAAAAAGCGGGTTGAAGCCGGGTTGAATGGCTTGTTTTGTCCGGCTCGGCCTGGAAAATAATCAGTCAATAGATCGCGCGATGCGGGATGTTGCAAGGCGGAGAATTCATGATCACCATTACGCTGCCCGATGGCTCGCAAAAGCAGTTTGACGCCGCCAGTGTGACACCTCTTCAGGTTGCCCAATCCATCGGTCCGCGGCTGGCCAAAGATGCGGTGGGCGCGCTGGTGAACGGAGAACTCGCGGACCTGTCGGTATCTTTGGTGCAGGATTGTGGTCTGTCCATCGTGACCGCCAAACCGGATGAAGCCAATGCCGCCTGGCTGCTGCGGCATTCGGCCGCCCATGTGATGGCCGAAGCAATCATGCGTCTCTATCCGACGGCAAAACTTGCCTACGGCCCGCCGGTGGATGACGGCTTTTATTATGATATTGAGCTTGCCACCCCGATTCGCGAAGAGGATTTTCCGCGAATTGAAGCGGAAATGGCCCGCATTGTTGAAGAAAACCGTTCGTTCACCCGCTATGACCTGCCGCGCGATGCGGCGCTGGATAAGCTGGCTGCGGCCGGCAATCTGTATAAGGTGGACAACGCCCAGCGCGCCTTGGCGCAAGATCCCAACGCGGCCATCAGCTTTTACGCGACCGGCGAACCGGGCAAGAACTGGGAAGACCTGTGCCGCGGGCCGCATCTGCCGTCCACGGGCCGGATCGGTGCGTTTAAGGTAACCAGCGTGGCGGGCGCATACTGGCATGGAGATGCCAGCAAGCAGCAACTCCAGCGCGTCTATGGCAAGGCGTTTTTCAGCAAAGCGCAAATGGACGCCCATCTTGCCCAGATAGATGAAGCTAAAAAACGCGATCACCGTCTGATCGGCAAACAGATGGGCCTTTTCACTATTTCACCTCTTGTTGGCAGCGGCCTTATTTTATGGATGCCCAAGGGCGGCGTTCTGCGGCAGGAACTTGAAGATTTCATGCGCCAGCAGTTGGCGATTCGCGGTTACAGTGCCGTCTACACGCCGCATATTGGAAATATAAATCTGTACAAAACCAGCGGCCATTATCCGTATTACAAAGATTCACAGTTCCCCACGATAAAAATGAAGGAACGTGATTCCGGCGATGAAAGCGAATACCTGCTGAAGCCGATGAATTGTCCGCATCACATTCAGATTTATTCAGCCCAGCCGCGCAGCTATCGCGACCTGCCTATCCGCCTGGCGGAATTTGGCACGGTGTACCGGTTTGAACAATCCGGCGAGCTTAACGGCATGACGCGCGTCCGCGGCTTTACCCAGGATGACGCGCATCTGTTCTGCACTCCTGAACAGGTGGAGGCCGAATTGCGGTCCACTGTTGAAATGGTGCAGGTGGTGTTCAAAACGCTTGGCTTTGCCGATTACCAGTGCCGCGTAAGCCTGCGCGATCCAAAATCGGACAAATATGCCGGCGACCCGCGGCTTTGGGACCGCGCCTGGAAATTCAAGGCAGTCTGTGTACGGGCCGATGCCATCATAATTATGGCAATGACGGAAAGCATCATTGGAATCTCGAACGATATAT
>JAJZEY010000270.1 GCA_021805585.1 Planctomycetota bacterium | reverse complement strand
CGGCCGGAAGTTGCAATGACATTGGCCTGAATCATCCGGTCCATACCGGCAATGCCAATGGCGGAAAGCAGGCCGCCGATAGTGGTGGGTATCAGGCAAACCAATAACGCCACCAGCACGGTAATGGCCACCGGTGAACCGCGACCCGTCGCGTGCACGGCATATATGGAAAATGGCAGCAAAGTCATGCAGACCAGCAGAAAAATAATGGTAAGCTTGGCCAGCAGAATATTCAGCGCGATTTCATTGGGGGTCTTCTGGCGGTTGGCGCCTTCGACCAGGGAAATCATCCGGTCCAGAAAAGTTTCGCCGGGATCACAGGTCACGCGCACAATCAGCCAGTCGGAAAGCACGCGTGTGCCCCCGGTGACGCTGGACCGGTCGCCACCGGATTCACGAATAACGGGTGCCGATTCACCGGTTATAGCGGATTCATCCACCGAAGCGACTCCATCGATTACTTCACCGTCGGCAGGGATCGTTTCACCGGTTTCCACCAGCAGAACGTCTCCCTTCCGCAGTGTGGTGGCGGGCACCAATTGCGCTGCGGCGGTGCGACGAGCTTCGGAAAGCTTGCGGGCCGGTGTGTCGCGCCGTGCGCGGCGTAAGGTGTCGGCCTGCGCCTTGCCGCGCCCTTCCGCCATGGCTTCAGCGAAATTGGCGAATAGCACGGTAAACCACAGCCATACGCTGATACCCAGAATAAACCCCGCCGGCGCTTCGCCGTGGCCCAGGCAGGCCTGAACGAACAGAAGTGTGGTTAAAATGCCGCCGATGAAAACCACACACATGACCGGATTGCGTATCTGAATCCGTGGGTCAAGCTTTTTAAGGGCGTCGATAATGGCGCGGCGAATAATGGCGGCGTCAAACAGGTTGGCCGCCGGTTTTGCGGTTGGGGATGCCATGAATCGTCTCCATATAACCAAATATATACAACATGTGTCAACTTAAAGGCCGTCAATGCATCATCTGAAAATATTCCGCGATCGGGCCAAGTGCCAGCGCGGGTAGAAATGTAAGCGCCGCAATCAGCACCACGGTGGCGGTAAGCCACACCACAAACAGTGCGTTGTGCGTCGGAAGCGTCCCGCCGGATACAGGAATCACTTTTTTTCGCCCCAGCGACCCGGCGATAGCCAGAACCGGCACAATCAGCCAGTAGCGTGATATCCACATCATGATCGCTCCGGCCAGGTTGTAGAACAGGTTGTCGGTATTTAATCCGGCAAAGGCGCTGCCATTGTTGTTGCCCACGGAACTCGCCCAGTACAGAATTTCGCTGTAGCCGTGCGCGCCGGGATTGTTCGTGGCTGCCGCAGCGGAGGGCACGCAAACCGCCGCCGCCGCGCCCAGCAGGACCATCGCGGGCGGTATCAGGACAATCAGGGCCGCCATTTTCATTTCAAAGGCCTCTATTTTTTTTCCAAGGTATTCCGGCGTGCGGCCTACCATCAGTCCGGCGGCGAAAACGGCCACAATCACAAAAGCCAACATGCCATAAAGTCCGGACCCCACGCCGCCGAAAATAATTTCACCCATTTCCATAAGCCAGAGCGGTATTAATCCGCCCAGCGGGGTAAAGGAATCGTGCATGGAATTGACGGATCCATTGGATGCCGCGGTGGTAGCGGTGGCCCAAATGGCGGAATCTGTCACGCCAAACCGCGTTTCTTTTCCCTCCATATTTCCGCCGGACATAAATGCCGAATGGGTCTGGTTGACACCGTCAAATGCACTGCCGGGATTGGCGGTATGTTCCGCCGCCACGCAGGCGATCATCAGGGGCACGAAAATCAGCAGCATGGTGGCCAGAATCGCCCAACCCTGCCGCGTGTCGCCCACCATTTTTCCGTAGGTGTAACAGAGAGTCGCGGGAATAAGCAGAATAGCCAGCATCTCTAAAAAGTTACTCAGCGGCGTAGGATTTTCAAAAGGATGCGCGGAATTTGCGCCGAAAAAGCCGCCGCCGTTGGTCCCCAACTGCTTGATGGCAATCTGCGAAGCCGCCGGCCCCAGCGGCAATACCTGATGCTTCACCCAAACCGTCTGGTTCATTGTTTTGCCGTCGGTGCCCGTGACCGGTTTGCTGTAGCTGATGGGCTGAATCAACGGCACTTTTTTATACGGATTCAGAGTCTGCACCACCCCCTGCGACACCAGCGCCATCGCCAGAACAAACGACAGCGGTAACAAGATATAGACCACCCCACGGATCAAATCCACCCAGAAATTACCAAGATTAGTAACTTGCTTTCCACGAATGCCGCGAATAACGGCCACCAGTACCGCCATACCGACACCCGCGGAAACAAAGTTCTGCACCGTCATCGCCAGCATTTGCGTCAGGTAGCTAAGTGTGGTTTCGCCGTTGTAGCTTTGCCAGTCGGTATTGGTGGCAAAGCTGATGGCGGTGTTCAGCGAAAGGTCCGGTGCCACGCCGGGCAGATGTTGGGGATTAAGCGGCAAAAACCCCTGAACCCGCTGCAGCAGATAAACCGCCAGCACGCTGATCAGGCTGAAAAGCATGACGGCGACGGCGTAGGTCCGCCAGGTCATGGGCGTGTCGGTATGAATGCCGCAAAGACGGCAGGTCAGCGTTTCAAGCCACCCGAGCGCCTTTTTCATTAAGGTGGGCCTGCCTTCATAAACGCAGGCCATGTAGGTGCCCAACGGTTTGACCAACAGGAGCAGCACGCCCATATAAAGCGCCATTTGTAACCAGGCATTCAAAGGCATTAAAACTTCTCCGGAAAAAGCATGGCGAAAATCAGATAGCCCAGCATCGCCAGGGACAGCAGGGCACCAAGCCAATCGATTACCGTCATGACTGGTCTCCTAAAATGCCGCACAATTTAAGCAGCCCCAGCGTGAGAGCCAGAAGTGCAAAAGTTACACCTAACATAAGCCAGTCCATTTTTTTCTCCGGCAACATACATTCCATGCACAAGGCACAAGCCTGTTGTAAAGGAACGGAATTCAAGATGCTGTAAAAAAACGGTCTATTGGTATCAAAAAAATATCAAGACGTAACCGGCAAGATTCAACCGGCAAAACGTAACCGGTGGAGCATTTGTTCTGCCGCGGCAATTTGGTATGTGAGCGCGTTCTATCAAAATCAACGGCGATTATTCGCAAATAATAAGATTTTATTTAATAATTAGAATATCCATGGCTAAAGTTGGTCAAGCTGCGTTTGGTTGCCAATTCCAATCAAGTCGTAGCTTATCAGCATCCGATAATGACTTATGGGTGCGATTGTTTGGAGTCATTCGCCCCGGCAAGCCAGAATGGGCGGGTTCTCGTTCCGCTGCGGATAAAAAGCTGGACATGGATGACCGGTGAACCGTGTATGATTGGTATTTTCGTAAATATAAAAATTATCGCGCGTGGCGTGTGTGGTTTTAGGCGATTTAATCGGCTAAACTAACAAGTGTGTAGAGAGATTTTATTATTCATCAGGCTGTGAGCTTGTTGTAAAACGGCCTGTGATCATTCGGAGACTGCATCGTGGACACCTCGGACTCTTTGGGCCGTCCAATTGACTCGGTAAACGCCCTGAACGCGGAATTTCTTCAAGACCTTTATCAGAAATGGCAACAGGACCCGCAATCGGTTGATGCCCAGTGGCGCTGGTTTTTTCAGGGCTTTAACTTGGCCTCTGATGGGGCGTTATCGGCGGTTTCAACCCAAGCCTCGGCGGCAGCCATGGCGACGGGTCTGGCGGCCGAACCCGATTTGCAGATCGCCGATCTGATTCACAGTTATCGCGAATGGGGCCATTTAATCGCCGATTTAGACCCGTTGGGGCGGAATCAGACGGAACATCCATTTCTATCACTGGAAGAATTCGGACTGCGCGAAGCGGACTTAGACCGTATGGTGAAGGCCGGAAGTTTTGCCGGCAACAGCGTTGTTTCACTGCGGCAGCTTATTTCGATGCTGCGGACCACCTACTGCGGCACGCTTGCCGTCGAATATATGGACATACAAGATCCGGCCCAGCGCGCGTTTTTACAGGAACGCATGGAGCCGATGCTCAACAAACCCGAACTGACCGCCGAGCAGCGTAAATTTATCATGTCTCGCCTGATCGCGGCCGAAGATTTCGAGCAATTTCTCCAGCGCCGTCACCCCACCGTTAAGCGTTTTTCCATAGAGGGTGGGGAATCACAAATAACCCTGCTGGATGAATTAATTGAACATGGTGCGGCACTGGGTGTGGATGAAGTGATTTTCGGAATGGCCCACCGCGGACGCCTGAATGTGTTGGCCCATATCCTTAAAAAGCCTTATGAAATGATTATGGCGGAGGTTCTGGACCGCCCCCAGAAAGTGGGTGGTGACGGGGATGTGAAGTACCACCTCGGTTATGCCTACGACCATACCACCCAGGCGGGCGGGGCCATTCACCTTTCCCTGGCCGCCAATCCAAGCCATCTGGAAATTGTGGACCCGGTGGTGGAGGGCATTGTTCGGGCGAAACAAAACCGCAAGGGAGATGTCACCCGCCAGCGAGTGGTCCCCGTCCTGATTCACGGTGATGCGGCCTTCACCGGGCAGGGGATCGTATCTGAAACACTGTATCTTTCGGAACTTGAGGCCTACCGCACGGGGGGCACGGTTCATATTATCTGCAACAATCAGATCGGATTCACCACCGACCCGACCGATTCGCGCTTCACACGCTATCCAAGCGATATCGCCCGTGCCATTCAGGCACCCGTATTTCATGTAAATGGAGATGACCCGGAAGCGGTGGTGCACGCGGCACGACTGGCAATGGAATTCCGTCAGCGTTTCAAGGCGGATGTCATTATTGATCTGGTCTGTTACCGCCGCCGGGGCCATAATGAATTGGATGACCCCAGCGTGACCCAGCCGGTGGTTTACCGGCAAATCGCCAAACATCCCACCACCCGGCAATTGTACGCCAAGCGCCTTCTGGAGTCGGGCGTCGTCAATGCGACCGATTTGGATGCCATGGCCGCGCAGGTGCATGAGCGCCTCGAAAAAGCTCAGGAATATGCACAAACGTTCAAACCCACCGATCTGCCCCCGCCGACCCGCGGGCCATGGCGGGAGCTGGTGAAGGCACCACGTGATATTCGCGACTGGCGCGTGGAGACTGCGGTACCCGGCGAACGTCTGACAAAAATCGCCCGTCAGGTCTGCACCATGCCGGAGGGATTCAATGTCCATCCGAAGGTTGCCCAGATGTACAAAATGCGCCTCGATTCGGTAACCAAGGGGGCTGACATTGACTGGGGCTGCGGCGAAATGCTCGCGATTGGCTCGCTGCTGGATCAGGGAATTTGGGTTCGTCTGACCGGACAGGATGTTTGCCGCGGCACGTTCAGCCATCGCAATGCGGTTATTTACGACTCCCAGACCGGTCGTGGCCACACCCCGCTGGGGGCCTTCAGCGAAAGCAAATCCCGCTTTACCATTATTAACACCATGCTTTCCGAACTGGCTGTGGTCGGATTTGAATATGGTTTTTCATCCGCGGATCCGCAGGCACTGGTCATGTGGGAAGCCCAGTTCGGCGATTTTGTAAACATGGCCCAGCCGATTATTGACCAGTTTATCACCACCGCCGAAACCAAATGGGGCAAATACAATGGGCTGGTTATGCTGCTGCCCCACGGATATGAAGGTCAGGGGCCGGAACATTCCCACGCCCGTCTGGAACGGTTTTTACAATTGGCCGCTGAAGATAACATTCAGGTCTGCAACCCCACCACACCAGCGCAATATTTCCATTTGCTGCGGCGGCAGGTGCTGCGTCAATTCCGCAAACCGCTCATTGTCATGGCTCCCAAAAGTCTGCTCCGAAACAAACTGGCGGTTTCCACCCTCAACGATTTTGCCGGCGCGCAGTTTGAAGAAATTATTGATGAAATCCGCCCGCTGGAACGCTCCCGCGTGCGGCGCGTCCTGATTTGCAGCGGAAAGATTTACTACGAACTGCTGGCCGAACGCGAACGTCACCGTATTGCGGATATCGCTATTCTGCGACTCGAACAGATTTATCCGTTCCATGCCGAACGGCTGACTGAAATCGCCCGTACTTATCCAAAAGGGGTGGAAATGGTCTGGGTGCAGGAAGAACCGCGTAACAACGGCGTGTATCCGTTTATCGGCGCTAAACTGCACTATCATTGGCCCGGCATGCAGAAGCTGATCTACATTGGCCGCAAACCCTCCAGCAGCCCGGCCGCCGGTTCACATGAACGCCATCACCACGAACAGGAAGAAATCATCGCACGGGCTTTGAATCTTTCCCTGACGGAACCGGAACGGCGGGACCACAGCCTGGGCAATGGCAAAGTTGCCGCGCCCAGCCAGGTTGAAGTAAGCGAAGGGACGCCGGTGGGCAAGTAAAACAACGCTCGGCCGCGGGCCGGGGCTGAATGGATGTTGTGGAACCGCAAGGATGTTAACAGGAAAGAATAATTCCATGAGTACGACACAGGTAGATTTATTTGTTCCAGGCCTCGGCGAATCGGTTACCGAGGCCAGAATCGCCAATTGGGTTAAGACCGATGGCGATTCAGTGGTGGCCGATGATGTCGTGGCGGAACTGGAAACGGATAAGGCTACAGTGGAACTGCCCGCCGGTTCGGCCGGCGTTTTGCGAATTGTCAAAGATCGCGGCCAGACCGTCAACGTGGGGGATCTGATTGCACGCATTGAACCCGGCACCGCCGGCGGCAAGGCGGCCGCAGCCGCCGTCCAGAAGACGGCACCGACCAGAAATCTGGCACCATCTGTGCAGCGGCTGGTAACCGAGAAAAATCTGGACCCCGCGAAAATTCCGCCCACCGGTCCGGGAAATCGCATCACAAAAAGCGATGTCGTCGCCCATCTGGATGCCAAAGATTCCGCAGCCATTTCCCAGTCCGATGCGGCTGCCGCGGAAACCTCCCGTACCGCCCGCCAGGCCCAACCCGGAAGATCCGCCGCCACGCCGGAGGCCGCAAAATCGGCCGCGCCGGTCATTGCCGCGGTCGCCGACGGTCCGGAGGAAACCCGCGTGGAAATGTCCAAGCTGCGGGAAACCGTAGCGCGACGGCTGGTGGAGGCACAACATACCGCCGCGATACTGACCACATTTAATGAAGTGGATATGTCGGCGGTTATGTCGCTGCGCGATAAATACAAGGAAAAATTTGAAAAGACCCATAGCGTAGGACTCGGTTTCCTTTCCTTTTTCGCCAAAGCCGCATGCGCCGCCGCCAAAGCCGTGCCGGTGGTCAATGCCCAGCTTCAGCAGCGGGCGATTGTCTACAAAAAACACATGCACATGGGTGTGGCTGTGGCCACTGAAAAAGGCCTTATTGTGCCCGTTGTGCGCTATGCCGACAAACTTTCCATGGCCCAGATTGAAGCTGAAATAAAACGGCTGGCTACCCGCGCCCGCGAGGGAAAAATTTCCCTGGAGGAACTTGGCGGTGGCACGTTTACCATTACCAACGGTGGCGTATTCGGATCCCTTTTGTCCACGCCCATCCTGAATCCGCCGCAAAGTGCGATTCTCGGTCTGCATAAAATTGAAAAGCGCGCCGTCGTCGTCAACGATCAGATTGTCATCCGCCCCATGATGTATCTGGCCCTTAGTTACGACCATCGCCTGATCGACGGCCAGCAGGCGGTGACGTTCCTGGTGCACATGAAAGAATCGCTGGAAGATCCTTCCCGCCTGCTGCTGGAAGTGTAAGCCGCCGGATCACGCCGTCCCCATTGGTTTCATTCGCCGCCGAAGCCGGACTATGAGTCAGGGTCGCGAGTGTCCGCCGCAATTCCATGGGCGAGCCTGTGTCGGGGATTTGCCAAAATTCAGGGGATGGCTTGTTTTAAGGGGGATATCCGCGTGGCTGATTCTAAACAGGCTAAAAAACAGCCTTTTTTTCACGTGCACTTGTATCCTGCGGAATTCTTACTATGATACACGCAGTTTCTGGTTTTCTTTGTTCTTTATAAAGGATTTGCCAATGGCAGACAAAGCACCAACGAAGAGTGAAATTCTTTCGGCCATTTCCGCGGAGACGGAACTTTCGCGCAAGCAGGTCGCGTCCGTGATGGAAGCGATGGCGGGTCTCATCAGCAAGAACGTGGGCAAAAAAGGGCCAGGCCTTTTTGTGGTCCCCGGCCTGATGAAGATCACCGTCATCAACAAGCCCGCCACCAAAGCTCGCAAAGGTATCAATCCGTTTACCAAAGAAGAAGTCATGTTCAAGGCCAAGCCGGCTCGCCGCGTTATCAAGGTGCGCCCGCTCAAGGCTCTTAAAGACATGGCTAAATAATATCGCACCAAGGGTTCCGGTGCTGGTCTTGCGGGTCGGCGGATTTCACCGCTGCCGCCAACCAGATTGGTATCGGAAGACTTGGGTTATAGCCGCGGACCGAATAGCATTGACTGTCTATGATCTGCTTCTACAGATCGGCAGGCAGTTGGTGTGAATTGGTTCGCTGTGGCAGCGCTGATATTGCCGTGTGGCGCATTGCCGGTTTTCGGTTATGCTGGCATGGCGGTAATGCCTGAAATTGGCGATCAGACCTTAATCGTTCGTTTCGGGCGTGATTGTCATGGCCTGTCCATGATAATCGTGGCAGGTCACTGAAGATTATCGGTATCGCCGGCGAATTCCCCGGCTATTCCGTCGGCTATTTCCCTGATTTTGATTGGCGTTGAATTCCGTTGGGTCGGTTAACCCGATCTGCGGATTTCATGCCGATCCCTATCAACCTGTTGCAATATGGCGGACATTTATTTCCCATGCCGTGGTTCAACCCACGGCATGGGTTTCTTTTTTCCGTCCGATCTCCGGCACCGCCTGACCGACCAATCGCGACCGATCACCGATTTGATTTTACGGCCGGCGTAGATGGAGTGGCAGGACATTGCGTCCAATGAACGCCGGCCTGTTCCTCAAGATATGCTTTCAGATTTCACAGATTCATCCGCTTGGACGTCGGCCCAGGCGCTCCCTGTCAACTGGGCGCAAAGAAGGCTTCGGGGGCGGGCATCTTACCCGACAAATCCGCCGGCCACGCTTTGGCCCCCCTTAATGACATTGGCAGGCCAGGACGCCTCATGGGCACAAAAATATTGCCGAATCGCGGTCTGGCGACCTTCCCGATAAAAGCGGGCACACCCGAATTATCACGAATGGCATTTTGTGTTGCGGCGGCAGAATCACTTTACAACCCCTGTCCGCCATGCAAGGTGTCCAGCGACTGATACCTTTTTTCCCGTGCAATACGCTTCAGCAGCCTGGCACGCAATTCCTGTTCATGCCGCGACAGCGCGGTGGCAGCTGGTAGAAGCTTCAAGCCATGTTCCCAGCTGTGCAGGGCAAAACTATTTTGGCTTAGCTTATGCAGCGTATCGCCGAGGTGCAGGAATTCAGAGGCATTTTCACCACCGGGCAGCATCACGGCAATGCGGAATTGTTCAAGCGCCCGGTGAAATCGCCCAAGCCGGTAGTAAATCCATCCCAGCGTATCGCGAGAGGCGGTATCCCGCGGATATTCTCGCACCGCCAGATTCGCCATGCCCAGTGATTTTGTCAGATGCTTCCGCCGCTGCGCCCAGAAATAGGCCAGATCATTATTCGCTTCGGCACTGGTTGGTTCAATAGCAAGAATTCTTTTCATTTGGGTAACGTAAGTGGTCGTGTCGCCCTGTTCATAGGTCAGGTCGGCCAGAGCCTGAATGTCCATAATGCGCGGTACCGGAACATACGCCAGAGCTTGCAGGACGGCCAATGCCTGTTTTGGCTTGTTGACCGCCTCCAGAAAATGTGCATCCAGCCGTTTGACCCAATTCCTATGCGGCAATGCCGCGTTCAACTCCGCCAGCCAATCACCGGCTGTTTTGGCCTGGTGCAGTTGCAGCAGCAAATTGACATACATGGCCTGGCGGGATTTGGATCGCAATTCCCGTTGGGCCGATGCACGGACGCCGGCCAGGGCCTTGTGGGGATGTCCATTTGCAAGCAGACTTTGCAGGAGAGCGGCCATGAATGTCGGATTATCCGGACGTTGCAAAAGAGCCGCATGAATATCCTGTAAAGACCGCTTGAATTGGTGACGGGCAAAGTCAAATTTCCAAAGTGCCAGCGCGATTCGTTTATTGCGAGGATTGCGCTGCGCGGCGCTTCGCAGCAGTTTGTCCGCCAAAATATTGTTTCCAGCAAACCGGGCATGATTCGCCGCAAAAATAGCGCTGCGGGGATCCACCGGAAAATTCAACGCATAGATGTGTTCCAGCCGTTGTGTCAGCGCGGTATTGTTTTGATCCTTCGCGATTCGCAACAGACTCCGGTAGGCGGGGGCGAAGCCCGGAAAAATATTCAGCAGAGTCAGAAGTTCATGAATTTCCCTGCGTCGCTGGCCGCGTGCCCGATAGACCCTGGCCAGCAGCCAATACCCCAGCATTTGATGCCTATGCATCCGCTGATAGGCCAATGCCAACCGCAGCGCGGAGTCTGTGCGGTCCTGCGCCATGTCCATGGCCACTTGCATGGCCAGCCGGTCCGGGTGGTGGTTCAAATGCCGAATTCCAGCATGCAATTCCTGATTAGCGGCGGCAAAATCGTGCCGAAAAAACAATTCCGATGCAATAAATTTCTGTACACCCGGCAACTGTGAATCCAGGTTCGCGGCCGCGTATCCGAAGCCCGTTGCCGCCAACGGATCTCCCGCCGCGCGCGACCCAAGAGCCAGCAAAAAGTAACGCCAGGCGCGTTTCCGCCGATTCGGCGTGCTGTCAATCCGTTTCTTGCCGACAGCCGCCATCGTGGGTAATCCATTGTGCCTGTCGGCCGTTGTACGCACCAGGGTGTCCAGTTCGCTTCGCGAGGGATATGGCCCGATAAGCACATGCCAATCGCTTCGCACCAGATCTGGAGCCATCGCGCCGTCGGCCGCCGCGCCCGCCAGCATTTGAAGCGCCGCTCCGGACTTATGCTGCTGTCGGGACAGGGAAAGATATTCCAGCATCGCGGCGTTGTCGGCCGGTTGGTCAGTCAGATAGCGTTGAAAATTTCGCAGGCTCTCCGCCCATTCTCCTGCGGTCAATTCATGCCGGGCCTTGGCAAGAAGTGACATCGCCGCTGGATTCATCGCCACTTTGCCGGTTGGTTGAGTCGCAGTTGCCCTGGCCGCCCGGCACAATGCGGCATTTGCCGCCAGAATTGCCGCCGCGCCGCCGGCCAACATAATTAGCCATCCAACACGACGGGGCCACGGTTTGTGTTGTGGCAAATGATGGGCGACGGTTTTCATAGTCGATGACTCCGAACTCAACAATCACACCTATTGTAGTCCGCCTGAAGCTTACCGTCGCCAGACCCGGCGGCCCATTCGTCCACACCGGCTTCCGTCAACTCAAGTGGCTGGGCGTTAATTTTAATCGCAGGTAACGCGGAGTAACGCCGAGAGATATAATGCTTTGACCATTCGCGTGACGCCAAGCTCTGGGGGGCGGACATATCGCCCTGCGGGCGTCTGGCCCCGCGGTCCTTGGGTGGCGGGAGTCTTGCCCGACATATCCGATGACCATGATGTCCGCCCCGTCTGATGACAGTGGCAGGCCAGGAAGCCCGATGGCCACAAACATATTGACGAATTGCAGGCGTGACGGAATACCGGCGACCTTCCCGATAAAGCGGGCACATCCCTGGAATCTGTTCGATCATTAAATTGACAGGCGATGTGATGAAAGCTATCGTGCCGACGAAGACGCGGCCCGTGTCTTTTAGAGGAAGATAATAGATGCCAGACAGACGACAATTTATGAAAATTATGTCCATAGCCGCGGTCGCGTCTTTAGCGGCTGCGCGCACCGATGCGGTGGCAGCGCCGGCCGTTGGAAATGCCGTATCCGTCCAGCGGGCAAATAGGACTATCTTCGGTGAAAATGTTTACGTTTTCGATGCGAACATGCCCGCCGAAGGGATTAATCACATCACCGGAGATATTTTCAAGAAGATGGAGTCGAATCAGTTTGCATCGCAAGGGTATGCGTTGCTTTTCAAACCCGGTAAATACAGAGTGAATTTTAATGTCGGCTTCTACACGGAAGTCGCGGGGTTGGGACAAAATCCCGACGATGTCCTTATTGACGGCGGGGTAAATATCAATGCACAGTGGAGTGGTGGAGCTGCCCTGGTCAACTTCTGGCGGACAATAAGTAACGTTGCCGTGCTGCCCTCGGCCACGGGAGGTGCCACGCGAATTGCGGTGTCTCAAGCCTCGCCGATGCGCCGCCTGCACGTACAGGGCGATCTTAACCTGTTCGACGTGTGGAAGTCATGTCAATGCGGTGCCGGCTACGCGAGTGGCGGGTTTCTGGCGGATTCTGTGGTGGATGGCAAAGTGGTGCCGGCGTCACAGCAGCAATGGCTGTCGC
>JAJZEY010000393.1 GCA_021805585.1 Planctomycetota bacterium | reverse complement strand
GTAATGGGGCAACAAATATTTTCATCGGCATGGATTGCTGGCGTTCCGCATTTTGGCTGTCCGCATGAATGGCCTGCTCCGCCTGCTTCCGCAGGCGTTGGGAATCAGTCAATAAAGCGGCGTGCAGGGCAATTCGATCGCAGCGTATAGAATCGGCCGGGTTACGGGCTTCCCGCATTTCACCGGCAACGCGCAACGCAAATACCGCCAATGTTTTGCATTGCCCTCCCGCCCGCGTTGTTTGTGCCAGTGCCCGAACCAGCGCCACATCGGCATCCAGCTCGGGATCCATCCCCGGTGCTTGGAAACGCCGCAGAATATCTCGATTTATGACAATGGCCGCAACGCAATCGCCACCGGAAATTGCCTGATGCAGCGCGCCCTGAAAAAGCAGGTATTGCCGCGTCGGGTTGGATTCATGAAACGCCTTTTCAATAATTTCGCGGCGGGAATCAGCCGCGCAAATCTGATCCGCCCAGTCCTGTTGCCTATTTCGCCGGGAAATGGTGGGCACCGGCAAGCGGGCACCAAAATATCGGTGATGACCTGAATTCGAATTTACTCCGGAATTGCCGTTGCCATCATGTAAAAACAGTTGTCCGGGCAATGGGCCATCGCGCCAGTTCAGACCGGTTGACGTTGACCGATCATCGCCGTGGGTGTTCGGCAACGCCTGGCCCGTGGCGACACCGGCCGGGGTGGAATTTTTGTTGCTTGATGCCACATTGTTGCCAGCCATGTTTCCCGGCGGCGTATCCCCCGTTTGTCCGTCACGGGCAATAGCCTTCGGCTGCGAATAGCCGGACGTGGCCACCGCCCGCCGCGAAGACCCGCCAAGCAGACTCGGATTAAAATAAATAGCCGCCAGAAAGACGATACCCGCAGCCAACGCCCCACATCCAAATAGCACCACCCACGTGAGCGTATTTTTGTTTTTTGGTCGCCGTGCTGTGCGACCAGCCCGCGCAGCTGAAATGGCCGCCAGTTCACCGAGGCCATTGCCCGCGTTATCTGACAGGTCGGCATTCGGATTTACAGTTCCACGGCCACCTGATTTCGTTGTTTTCAATTCCATCGACTTTCCCTTATCGGCTGCGGCTTTACCATTCCCGCCGCAGATGCTTGTTCGCCAGGCATTTATCCGCAATACCACTGGCTAACGGCTGGTGCAAAATCGGTACCATCCGGGCGAATTTTGTCGGCAAAATGCGATCTTCAACAATTTCCTGTTCTGATATTTTCATTTATCATTTTACGCTATTCCTGGCGGCAATTATTCCGTCAACAAAATTTGCGGTCGCAACATAATTCATGCTGCCCGACAGTCGGATGACGGTCTACAGCCTGGTGCTCTGTCACGTCTGCAAATCAGGATTGACGGAGCACCGGCGATTCATTTTTCTTGTTGCATAAACAACCGCCCCAAGTCACTACAAGCCTTTCCGGACGGCGGCCCGTGGTCAACGGCCGCGTGCGGATTTTGGCGCTATTTAACAGGCGGGGCCAGCTTTTCCAGCCGCCGCCATTGCTGAAATTCGTGGCTTATCTGCGGGGCCAGTTTGTCCGCGTCGGGGATTATTTTGGGGTACCAGTTGGCCATCCAGCCAGCGGCATTAATGATGCGAGCTTTTTGTGCAGGCTTCGGCGAAAGCAGCCACGCATGAATATAGGCCTGTTCTGAAATCAAAAATACCAAAGGCGAATCCTCTTTTCGATCGTCGGCGGGATTATTTATTCACCAGACCATGATTATTTACCAGGCCGAAACAGGCTTAATTCTGCGGAACAGTCACGTCCATCCATGACGACCAGATATGCGGATTCGCAAGCTCCACGCGGACATGATAAACACCCGGCAGACTCATGTCGTACATGCAGCTCAAATTGATCGGCACGGCATATTTATAGACCACACCGGGTTTAAGGTTGTACGTCTTCCATTTTAATCCCTTCACCGGATGCTTGGCCAGCCACTTTCCATAGGCGGTCAATGGTACCTTTTTCCAATTGGGAATTGGCTCGTAATGTGGCTTGGGCATCTCAACAAGGTGATCGCCATTTAGGCCGTCGGGGCCGGCGACCTGTGTTCCACGGAAGTCGGCGAATGGATCGCCGGCGAAGCCGACGGACTGCGTCCCTTTATCGATGTTGCATAGGTACGCCTCAACTCTACGTGGGCCGGGGCTCGGGGGGACGTGGCCGAGCCATAGTAATATCCCGGAGGCCGGCTTGCGATAGGAAAATGAAAGTCGATGACTGTGTGATTTTACGAGCGCCGTCGACGGGAGTTTCTTATACGGGGCCATCACGGAAAAGGTCACCAAGTTGCCGTGCAGCGGCCCGCCCGACTGCACGGCCCGGAAGGCAAATCCATCTTGGAGCAGGAATTGATGGGCACCTATCTTCGCATATCCCTTCGCACTGTGCACGGTACCCGGAGGGTCCTTGACAGTTCCATACTTGGTAACCAAACGTAGACGGTATATTCCCGGCATTGTCATATCGAGGAAGCGCCCCGCACACACATACCGCCCGCCGTACGGATTCGTGCGGTATCGAGCCTTTCCTCCAGGTAGGACGACCTGAACCGGCGGCAACCAGTGCGTCGGAAGAAAAGGGTGTCGGCCGCTCCATTTCCGGCCAAGGATAGTCAAGGGGACTCTAACCTCGGCTGCGACCATGGTGGCGTCGAACAGAAATGTGGAATAAGCTGGATACATTTGAACAAAACAGAAGGGGACCTTGCCCCTGTTGAGAAATGAAACTTGAAGCGGAACCATCGAACCGGATGTGAAGTGCCCTTGCCTGGTTTTTACAGCCAGCGTCGCAGGTGGCGCCGCTGCCGCATATCCCACATTCAGGGTTGCAAACATAATTGCGGCTGCCGTCAACA
>JAJZEY010000325.1 GCA_021805585.1 Planctomycetota bacterium | reverse complement strand
AAGGGAGCCCATTGACTGGAGAGCCGGATGCGGGAAATCCGCCTGTCCGGTTCGGAGGGAGGGGAGACCGCAATAAAAGCGGTCTTCCCTACCCCTATCAAAAGACTTTTTTTTGCTGCGGAGTCCATCTGTTTTCGCACGATGAAAGGAGCGGGTTGAAAGTAGACCGCAGGAGGCTTCGCAATGTTTCGGCGGCAGCCACTCTTTTGAACTAACCTTATGTGCTCTACTTTCTATACTCTCGAAACTCCTGCTCTGCGTTGCCGCGGCAACGCTGGGGGGCGGGCGTCTCGCCCGCTTCGTCGTCGCTGCAAGGAAAACGACTTGCAGGAAAGTTTTCACGCCGGATACCCATCTATCTTTGCGATATTTTCCCTTCCCGATAAAAACGGGCGCAACCGCCATCAACATGGCCGGGGGAGATTGGACGCGGCTGGGACAAACTTCTACAATGCGCTATTCGGGCGTGCGGGCGCATGGCGCGTGGCTTTGCAATTTGTGCGGCCCAGGACAGGTAGCGGAATCGACACAAACCGATGCGCAGCATGACAGAAATGCCCGTTTTGCCCGTCCAGGTGAATGCAGTGGATCAGCCCACCGCAATGGCGCGGGTTTCAATGCTGCGCAAGGATATTTTCACGCTGGCCAAGGTACGTCTGACCGCAATGGTGGTCATTACAACGGTGGTGGGGTATGTGACGGGTGCCGATGGCCATGTTCGCCTGTGGATTCTGACGCTGGCGGCGGCGGGAACCTGGCTGGTTGCCGGCAGTGCATCGGCCCTGAATCAGGTCCTGGAAATCAGGCCCGACGGCCTGATGAACCGCACCCGCCAAAGGCCCCTGCCGGCGGGGCGATTGCTGCCTTCCACGGCGATACTTTTTGCTATTCTCACCGCCGTATCCGGGTTGGGACTTTTGTATTTCGGCGCTAACCCGCTTACGGCGCTGCTGGGCTTGACGAATCTGGCGTTGTACGCTTTTGTGTACACGCCCTTGAAGCGTATTTCAACGCTAAATACGCTGGTCGGAGCAATATGCGGGGCCATTCCACCCATGATGGGTTATACCGCGGCGACGGGTCGAATCGGGTCCCCGGCGCTTATTCTTGGCCTGCTGCTGTTTGTTTGGCAGATTCCGCATTTTCTGGCGCTGGCCTGGATGTACCGTGACGACTATGCCCATGGGGGCTTTCGCATGTTGCCGGTCGTGGATGCCGGCGGGCAGGTGACATGCCGCATGATGATACTTTACAGCGCCCTGTTGATACCTGTATCAACGGCTGCCTGCTTCTTTGGTTTTGCCGGGCCGTGGTTCGGTGTCGCCGCCCTGGTGCTGGGCATGGTGATGGTCTATCTGTCTTTACGGCTTAGGCGCGAAAAAACGCGGCCGAATGCCCGGCGGGTTTTTCTAGCCAGTGTCATTTATCTGCCACTGGTGCTGATCATCTTGGTGGCGGATTTGCGTCACAGGTCGCATGCCCCGGTCACAATTATTCTGACACCCCCTTCGGCCGGGCAGGTGGTTCCCACCGTTCCGCCGCCTGGCGGGAATTAGCCCTGCTGAATCGGCCATCCAAAATTTATAGGCCCGACAATGTACGAAGGCTGTTTGTCCATTTTGACCGCTTGACGATAGAATAACGGCATCAAATTCTCCCGGGTGCTGGCGCGCCATAGAAGCTGACGGATATTGCGAGGTTCGATCACTCGAAGAATTGATCCAGATGGAGTTGCCATGATTCTGAATATTCTGAGGTTTTTATTTCTGGCGCTGGTCACCGCGGTGGCCATGGCGTATCTGTCGCTGAACGTCGGAAATGGCGTCTGGCCATGGGTGGCGATGTTCAGTGCTGTGGTGGTGGCGATCGGCGTTATTCTGGCCGACTTTCTTTTCAAGAAGAAAAACTTAACGGCGATGTCGGGCCTGTTTTTTGGCGTTCTGGTGGGCATCCTTGTGTCGCTGGCGCTGGGCTACCTGATTCAGCAGGTGGCGGATATTTTTATAAAGTCGGACACGGCCCATTTGAATCAATCGGTTATTACCGGGTTAAAGCTGCTGATCGGTTTGATCTGCTGCTATGTGTCGGTTTCGTTTATTCTGCAAACCCGCGATGACTTCCGCTTCATTATTCCGTATGTCGAGTTCAGCCGGGCCATGCGCGGATCGCGGCCGTTCATTCTGGATACCAGCGTGATAATCGATGGCCGAATTGCCGATATTGCGGCCACAGGTGTATTTGAAAGCCGCCTGATCGTGCCGCGGTTTGTGCTTAATGAATTGCAGACGGTTGCGGATTCAGGCGACAAACTGAAGCGCGGCCGCGGGCGGCGCGGGCTGGACGTGCTGCAACGGTTGCAATCTTTAGGGAAACTTGAGCTTCATATTTGGGATGGCACATTGCGCGCATCCGGCCTTCAGGGGGTGGACCAGAAACTGCTGGCATTGACGCAGCAGGAAAACGGGCGTCTGGTCACGAATGACTATAACCTGAACAAAATTGCCACGCTCCAGGGGCTGCCTGTGATCAACATTAATGATCTGGCCAACGCCCTGAAGCCCGCCGCGCTGCCCGGTGAAATGATGCGTTTGAAAATCGTTAAACCGGGCGAGGGGCCGGCGCAAGGTGTCGGCTATCTGGAAGATGGCACGATGGTGGTGGTGGAAGGTGCCCGCGAGCG
The DNA here is from genome assembly GCA_021805585.1 of Planctomycetota bacterium. The sequence continues at coordinate 214 of JAJZEY010000325.1, read as the reverse complement.
GGTGGGTCAGGAGATTGACCTTCTGGTCACCAATGCGGTGCAGACCTCGGCGGGGCGCATGATTTTTGGGCGACTTGAATCGACCAATGGGGTGCATCGTGGTGAACCGGCCGCCCGGCCGGAGCCATCCGTAAAATAGCCGCAGGCCCGCGCTACGCCCTATTTATTCCGAATCTGGCATTGCCGGTTTTTTCCGAAGCATTTTCAGCCGTGC
>JAJZEY010000273.1 GCA_021805585.1 Planctomycetota bacterium | reverse complement strand
CACTTGCATGCCCACGGCCAGCGCGATACCGATTAAAATAAAGATGATCAGAATCACCACCAGCATTTCAACCAGAGTGAACCCTTTGTTTTTTCGTTTCTGGCCGAATGATTGCATCCCTGCATCCTCTTTCGAATTTCGTCGCCGGTGCGCATTGCGATTGGCGCCATACCCTTGCGGCACGCCAGGCCGCCAATGCGCGGGTGCCAAGGCAATTTTGCGGGTACTGCCTGAGGCGGACAGGCAAACTACTTTTGCTGTCCGGATTATCAGCCCGAAAAATCTCCAGCCGTCTGATGTTATGTTACGCCTGTTGCCCCTCTGCGAGTAGCCACGGGAGCTGATTTTTCGCCGCCAGCAGCAGGCTGTCCGCCGTCGGTCCGGCAACTACCCGAACCCGCGGACCAATTGGTGACCATTGCCGCGGATCTCCCGCGGAAAAAAGGGTCAGGGTTGGCAAGCCTATAGCCGCTGCAACATGGCCCGGACCGCTGTCATTGCCGATAAAACCGGCTGAAGATTCAAAAAGATCAAGTAAATGGTCAGGAGTTTCGCATTTATAAATATTAAATTTATTCCTCAGGTCGGCAATTTCGACCGACGAAAATTTTTCCCACTCCACTGGGCCAAGCATAAATGCGACTTGATGACCAGACTCTCTTACCTCTCTGGCCAAGGCGATGAAATGCGTTATCGGAAGGCATTTGTGTCGGCTGCCCGCACCCAGGGCCAGAATGATTGGACCGGTTCCTGTTGCACGCGCGGGTGGAATGGGGTCCGGCGGCAAGTGCAATGCCACCAGTTGCCGCCGGTGAAATTCCGGAACACTCAAGACGTTTTCCGATAGCGGACGGGGTTGAAAAAAATGGATTTCCGCATCAGACGCTAGGTGGGCATTCTTGGACCAGGCATCCTCTCCGTTTCCAACAGCACTGATCAGCAAGTCGCAATTGGCCCATTCCGGAACGGGGACCAGTTCGCCTTGGCCGCTGCCTGTTTCGTGCCAGGCAAACCAGCGAGCGTGATCCACGGAATCCCCGTCCGCCCATGCCTCGGCAAGTTTCATGCGTACCAGCATCCTGCCGAATTCAGCCCGCATGACCACTGTGCGGCGGCACCGCGGCCACCGCGCCTGAAGGCTTCGCAACAATGGCGCAAGCAAGACAGTGTCTCCAAGAGCGCCAGCATGAACCAGGGTAATCCGCATACGAATATTTTACCCTGTTGGCGCGTTTATGCGCGGATACCAAGGAGCGACCGCGACGGCGATTCTCACATTGCCAAGATAGTTAAAGTTGGCTGTGCTATCAGCCGGTGAAGGCTCAGGATTATAACGGGGAAATAGCGGACTAAGGTTTTAGCGTCTTTTTGATTTTTCGTAACCAGCGACTGTCACCGACCTGAAATTGACGCCGCCACAAAAATCAGCGGATATCCACATGGCGTATACATCCAGCAGTATTTTGCCGCAGTCGGCATTGGGCTATATGGTACGACCCGCGTGCGGTATAATCCAAGACTGATTACTGCTCTGGTCCGTTATTATTTTGAAAGGTTGCCGCCATGCCACAGGTTTTGGAGTCATCTGAATTGGCTGGGAACAGTGAAATAGCGCCCGCGGTACGGCAGTTTCTGCGAAAGCCGTTGCGGCATTTTATTGGCGGCCATTGGATCGCCAGTTCCGATGGTGCCATGGCTGACGTGCTGAATCCATCTGACGGTCGCGTTCTGACACAGGTTGCCATGGGGCAGCAAAAGGATGTGGACGCGGCGGTGGCCGCAGCGCATAAGGCGTTTGCCGATTGGGCCGGAAGGGCACCGGCTGAACGGGCCGTACTTCTGCACAGGCTGGCGGATGTGCTGGAAAAAAATACGGCCGAACTTGCGCAGCTTGAATCGCTGGATGTCGGCAAGGCGATCGTAAATGCGGAAGGTTTTGATATACCGTTTGGCGTACAATGTATTCGCTATTATGCGGACCTTTCGGTTCAAGCCCGCTACGAAATACCCCTTGCGGTGAAAAATATTGAAGCCCGCACACATCGGGTTCCGTACGGCGTTTGCGGCTTCATTTTTCCATGGAATTTCCCATTTGACCTGCTTATGTGGGGGGTCATGCCAGCCTTGGCCGCAGGCAATACCGTGGTGGTAAAGCCGTCGGAAGTCACACCGTTAAGCACACTTTATGTATGTGAACTGGCTCAACAGATCGGCTTTCCGCCGGGCGTGTTGAATGTCGTCAATGGTGCCGGCAGCGTGGCCGGTACTGCCCTTACCGCCCATCCGCTGATTAAGCGCATGAGTTTCACCGGTTCGCCAACTGTTGGCAAAATGGTCAGTGAAGTCTGTGGCCGCAATCTTACGCCTTGCAAACTCGAACTTGGTGGCAAGGGCGCTGCAGTGGTGTTTGACGATGTGGATGTGGCGCAGGCGGCTGGTCAGTTGGCGGCGGCCATTACGCTGAACACCGGACAAGTCTGCTGCACGGCGACGCGATGGATCGTACATGAAAAAATTTATGAACAGTTTGTGCATTCGGCGGCCGCAGCTCTGAAGGCTGTTCGCGTTGGCCCCGCTCTGGACCGGCGAACACAAATGGGGCCATTAGTCAGCGAGGTCCAGCGGCAGCGTGTGGCCCGCTATTTGGAACAGGGAAAGCAGCAGGGGGCTACGGTGCTGCTGGATGGGCAAATGCCGCATGTGGCCGGCTATGAAGGTGGCTTTTATGTGGGGCCGAGTCTACTGGCCGGCGACAGCACGAATATCTGTTGTCGTGAGGAAATTTTCGGCCCCAGCGCATTTATTCTGAAATTCAGCGACGAATCCGCCGCGATCGCCGAGGTCAATCGGCTTTCTTATGGTCTGGCCAATAGCGTCTGGTCGGCCGATTTACAGCG
>JAJZEY010000439.1 GCA_021805585.1 Planctomycetota bacterium | reverse complement strand
CATCAGCGGCGACGGAGCCGATGAACTTTTTGGAGGGTATGACCGGTACCGTGCGGTGGATATGCTGGAAAAATGGCCGACCATGACGCGGTGCGGCGCAGGTATGCTCAAATGCGTCTCCCGCCGACCGAGACTCGAACGTCTGAAGCGCGCCACCGGCAGCCCGGATATTCTGGCGGGCTATGGCTGCCTGATGGAAATATTTCCAGCGGAAACGCTGCACTGCTGTTTCCCCGGTCTGTCCGACGGGTCCCCGGCACGGAATTGGCGGATCGCGCAAGATGGCGCGGCTGCGGCTTTTCGCCGAATGATGGTGCTGGACCAGTCGCACTATCTTCCCGGCGATGTGTTGTGGAAAGTGGACAGTGCGTCGATGGCCTGCGGGCTGGAGGTACGAAGTCCCTTTCTGGATCATCGAATTGTGGAATTCGCCAACAATCTGCCTGACAAGGACATTTTGAATTTCCGCAGGGGAAAACTGGCGCTGCGACGGGCATTTGGGGGTTTGCTGCCGACGGAAATCTGGCGGCGCCGCAAGCATGGGTTTGCCGCGCCGGTCGGCAAGTGGCTGGCCGGGCCCCTGTCTGAAGACTGGAAGGCGATAGTGTGTGGCCCGAATTCCCTTACCGCTAGAATTACCGCTTCGGGTTTTGCCGAGTCGCTGCTGACCGACCAGCGGACGGGCGCACAGGATCATACGCATCGGATGTTTTCACTATTGATGCTGGAATTGTGGTGGCGGCATTTTCGGCCGACTCTGGTAACCGGCTAGTGAACTTTCGCGCTTAACGGAGCCCCATTTTAGAACAGGAAATCGCCAACGAATTTCAACGAAGAAAGGGCGAAATCCGAGGCTTTAGCCATCGAATTCCGCCCTTGCGTATCACATTCGCGACACCGTTTGAGCAACGTGGATTTTCACGAAAATGCGTCAGGCCGTGCGACGGCGTCGACCAACAAGCAGCAAAGCCGCGCCGCCAAGGCCAATGACGCCCAGCGATGTGGGTTCGCGTGCGGCGGCGGGGTTGGTAAACTGGATAGTTCCGATGTCAAATGCCCAAGGGCAAGACGTGCCGCCATTCCAATTGGGATATGCGTTGAGCAGGAATTGCAGATAGCTCTGCCCGCTTGCCGGTGCGGTAATACCGGCTAAAGGAATTGTCTCAGAGACAAGGGTAGAATCGGGATTTGAAGCGGGAATACTAACGGTGACAGAAGGAGAAAGGCCTGGTTCACTGCTTCCGGCAGATCCCTGCCACCCCATCGCACCAATTGTCAGACTGTTCCCCGGATAGAGCGTGGAGCCAGTGGTATTTGGAAAAAGGATATCAAACGAGATATCCTGGTATGATGCCCAGTTGGAGGCGGTAAACCCGGGAGTTTGAAATTGCAGACCGGCGTAGTATTGTGAATTTTGCGGAACGCTCACCTGCAGCATGTTCCCATCCGCAGTACCGGAACTCACTATGGACAGTGTCTGGCCATTCCACGCGCCAACTTCCGTTGGTGCAGTTCCGACCGTATCCTGGCTGAAATTATCAATAACAACATTGGCTTGGGCGGCATCGGCATAAAGCAGGCCGAACCCGGCGACAGCAGCGACCACCGCCACAGACACCATTTTTGACCATCGGAATGCAGAACACTTCATATAACTCTCCTTGAACAGAACAACTTCCGACGCCCTCCAACCTCGGACAACCAGAACATTTCTGGATGATTCCGTTTGGACCGGCGAACGCGAGCAGATTAACAAAGCCGACAAATTGTCAAATCGATCGATGCGGCCGAACAATTAGAACGACGTTACTATAAAATGGGAACAACGGGTCCGCCACTACGTACAGCGCAAAAACCTTTGCTTATAGCGTAAGGTTATCGCGAGACATCGCAGCCGACGGGATTGATCCAATTAAACCAGGTCGCCATAAATAATGCCGCGTCCACTGGTGCCGATATAGACCCGCCCAAAAACCCGCGGGTCGCCGGCAATGGCATTGATATAAAAACACTGATGTCGGTCGTCGTTTATCCGTCGCCAGTCTTTACCCTGATTGTCCGACCGATAGAAGCCGTATTGGCCCGCGACAATCCCGACGATAAAAACGGCCGGATAGCGGCCATCGGGCGCGGCCATGCCAAAGCCGATGTTGTAGGCCTGATTGACACCGGCAATGCGGCGGAATTTCGCGCCTGCATTGGCGGAAAAATAGAGCCCGCTATTGCCAGCAAGCCACAAATGGCCGGGAAGGCCCGGCGGATTCTTCAATTCCAGTAAGTCGCGGGGAACGGCACCCACCCGCGAAAAGCGTTCGCCGCCATCATGGCTGATCCACAACCGCGACTGGCCACGGTTGACGCCGTAGAACCGGCCGGCTACGGACCGGTCGCTGCTGATCTCCGTCCCTGCGGGCAGATTTTCACAACGGTTCCACGTTTGACCGCCATTACGGGAAACGTGCGGTAACGCCCGATCTGGCGTACAGACGAAAGACCTGGCCATGGCACAAACCGCAATATGGCCGCCGCCGTCACCGGGGGCGCCGGAAGCAAACATTTTCCAGGTTCGACCGCCATCTACCGAGATAGCTCCATGCGAATTCTGGCCGCCGAAAACGCGCACGACATAACCGGGCTTTAACTGGGCAAAATCTATATCTGTATTGGACCCAAAGCTGGGATTAAACATTCCCTGTGTCGGCGACTGGCGCAGGTCGTCATGGCGAAATCCGTCGATATCATAAACCGTGCTCAGGAGATGTGGCCCCTGAGGTGGACTGAGAAGCTTGTTGACAACGGTTTCCTCCAAACCGTGGCAGTCAAAGCTCCAATCGGCAACGCCGCCGCGGTCCGCAGCCCGCAGATTATGGGTGGTAAACAATCCGCAGCCGGTGGTAT
>JAJZEY010000131.1 GCA_021805585.1 Planctomycetota bacterium | reverse complement strand
ATAAAAATTCACCCTGTCCGCGGGCAATAATCAGCGGGTCTTTTTTTTCCATCCAGGCCTTCATTGGGGTAAAAGGATGCCAGACAAATTGCCGATCCATGTCCAGCAATTCCTGTGTGGTTCGCCGCTTGTTTACCATGCCTGACCTTCCAATAGAGAGTCTGTTGCAAATAGTTGCGGATCTACGGCAGGAACTGGCGGCAGCCATGTGTGCAATGCCGCCGTTCCGCGTTGGTCCGCGCCGGGATGCCAGTATAATATGCGCTATGGCTTTTCGTGACTTCGCATCTTCTTTTTTTGGGCGCCTCCGGAAGGAAGAATTGCCGAATTTCACAGCGCCGGTCGGAAGTCCGTCGGACACCGTCGCACTGCGGGCCGCCCGCGCAGACATGGTTCGCCAGCAACTTCGCCCGCGCGGAATATGCGATGCAAAAGTACTTTGTGCGATGGCCCGACTGCCCCGTCATGAATTCCTGCCGGTACCAATCCGGACCGAGGCCTATGGTGATAAGGCGGTGGCAATTGGCGAGGGTCAAACCATCAGTCAACCCTATATCGTGGCGTTTATGACTTCGCAACTCGCCCCGCGACCCACCAGTCGCGTACTGGAAATCGGCACGGGAACGGGCTACCAGACCGCACTTCTGGCGATGCTCGCCGAAAAAGTCTACACCATTGAAAGGATCGAATCTCTTCACCGGCTGTCCAGCCAGCTTCTGCTGGATATGGGATTTTCCAATATATTTTTTCGGCTTGCCGATGGAAGTGGCGGCTGGCCCGAACAAGGCCCGTTTGACCGAATCATTATCACAGCCGCCGCGCCGGCCTTGGCGGCTCCGCTGCTGGACCAACTGGCCCCCGGCGGCCGGATGATTCTGCCGCTGGGAGACCGAAGCAGCCAGAACCTTGTACTGGTGGAGAAAGAGGACCACGGCATAAGGCAGACCCCCCTGCTGGCATGCCGCTTTGTTCCACTGCTGGGCGAATTCGCGTGGTCCGATTGACCCGCCCGCACAAAATGAGAGGTAGTGCCACAGCCGACAATATAGCGCGCTGTTATTGGCTCGCGGCTTCGGGTGTAATCAGCAGATAAGCCAAATCATTCTGTCGCAACAGTTTGACCGCCGTATGTTTGCCGATCAGTTCTTCGGTTAACAGGCGATGCAGATCATCCAGGCCGTTTAAGTCTTTTTGGTCCAGCCCAAGAATCATATCGCCAGGCAGCACGCCGGCTCGATCGGCCGGGCCGCCGGGTTCAACAGCTTCCACCGCTATGCCGGTCGAAATATCCAGCTTGTAAAACTGCGTTATCCGCCGGGGTAAGGCCACATTGCGAGCCGCGACACCAATGCAGCTTCGCTGCACACGGCCAAACCGAATCAGCCGGGAAGCCACAAATTGTGCTGTATTGGCCGAAATGGCAAAGCAGATTCCCTGCGCCGGAAGAATGACGGCCGTGTTCACGCCCACCACCCGGCCTGAAGAATTCACCAGCGGGCCGCCGGAATTACCGGGATTCAACGCCGCATCAGTTTGAATGACGCCGTCAATAAGGCGGCCGGATCCGCTGCGAAAACTGCGAGCCAGCGCACTGACCACCCCGGCCGTAACGGTGGATTGAAAGCCCAGCGGGCTGCCGATGGCGATGACCAGTTGGCCGACCTTCAGCCGTGATGAATCGCCGAATTCAGCTATCGGCATGTCGGATGCGTCCATCCGCAAAACGGCCAGATCGGTGTGCGGGTCATCACCAATTAGTGCGGCGGAATGCCGCCGGCCATCCGCGGCGGTCACTTTGAATTCCGCGGCATTCTGCACCACATGGCTGTTGGTAAGCAAAAAGCCGTCGGGCGTAAAAATAAAGCCCGAACCTGTTCCACCGCTGCCTGCGCGGCTAGTCTTGCGTTTTTGATGAATCACTTCAATATTAACCACGCTGGGCGCAACGGCCTGCACAGCCTGCGAAACGGCACGGGAATAGGCATCCAGAAGTTCGTCATCTTCGACCGAATGCGTGGATTGAAATACCGTTGTGGGGTGCGCTGGTAAATTAGAAAAATCAGATTCCGCCCGCGTCATGGCGTTTCTCCTGTTGCGTCGGGGTGGCCATCAGTCTGTCCAACTTTCGGACGGGATGCGGCACGCCGTTGGGATATTGTAGGCAGGCATTTCTGCGGCGAGGTTCTGATGGCTGGCGGTTGTCAACGCAAAACGCGGGAAACCAACATTCCGCGGCGAACCGTGATTACTGCAAGCGGTCCGACAGTATCCGGACCGATTCCCGGCGCGATCGTTTTCACCCTTAGACGATAGGACAAACGATTCAATCCCTTGGCCACGGAAAAGCCGTCTTTGCGCGGGCTGTCCGGGGATTATTCCGTTATTCAATCACGCCGCGACCGTGACAATGCGAGCCGGATGCCCGCACCGCGGGCATTGCAGGAGTAGCGTTGCCGCACGGTAGCTTATGATGCGGGGGGTTGTGCGATGACGGCGGATGGCGGCTCGGAAAGGACTTCATCGACCAGACCATATTTTTTTGCGGCCTGCGCATCGAAATATTTATCACGTTCCTGGTCTTCGGCGACTTTTTCCCGCGGCTGGCCAGTTAATTTAGCCAGCAGATCGGTCAGCAGTTCCTTGGTTTTAAGAATCTCTTCAGCTTGAATGGCGATGTCCGCGGTCTGGCCGTAAATGCCTCCGAAGGGCTGGTGAATCATGACTTTGGCATGAGGCAGTGCAAACCGCTTGCCTTTGGCACCTGCGGCGAGCACCACGGCTCCGCCGCTCATAGCCTTGCCGACACAAAACGTGGCGACTTCGCAGGTCAGGAATCGCATAGTGTCATAAATGGCCAGTGTGTCATCCACGGATCCGCCGGGCGAATTGATATACAGATT
>JAJZEY010000160.1 GCA_021805585.1 Planctomycetota bacterium | reverse complement strand
CCGGCGCGAGCGGGTTTCGATGTTGGGTTTAATGTTGTTCAGCGCCGCTTCAAACACTTCATTGGGTTTGGCATCTTTTACGCGCTGACCGATAATGTCCATGGCCCCGTAAAACACGCGCTTGGCCGTGGCTTTTTTGCCGTCATACATCAGGCAGTTGATAAATTTGGAAATCAACAGTGAATTGTATATGGCATCGGGCTTAAGCTGAGTACTGCTGACGGTAAACGATTTTGCGCCCATGGCGACTTCCTTTCTTTTCTCCGTATCGAATCACCGGGATTCGGGATACTCCAAGGTGTTGATAACAAATTGTCACATACGCTTGAGCCGGCGGCTCAATAAACGTCGCAACTCCATCCATTACTTCGGTTTCTTGGCACCATACTTGGAACGACTGCGGCGCCGGGCTTCCACGCCGCTGGCATCCAGCACGCCGCGGACAATGTGATACCGCACGCCGGGCAGATCGCGTACACGCCCGCCACGCACCAGCACAATCGAGTGTTCCTGAAGGTTATGATCAATGCCCGGTATATATGCGGTCACTTCCTTGCCGTTGGAAAGCCGCACACGCGCCACTTTACGCAACGCCGAGTTCGGCTTTTTGGGGGTCATGGTCTTTACCAGCAGACACACCCCGCGACGCTGCGGTGATGCCTCAAGGTCTTTTACCTTGTTGATGCGCTTCAGGCTGCGGCGCGGATTACGGAGCAATTGATTGATTGTCGGCATAACATACCTTCGTTTATTTCACCAAACACAAGCCCGGTAGTTTAGCGGGAATTCTCCGATCATGCAAACCAACTCTAATCCCGGCGAATTTTGGGGCGCGGTCATTTCTCCGGGCACTTTGCGGCCATGCAACCCGCGAGCAACCGGACTTCTCCCTGTGCTGTTTTAGAATCCCGCAAAAAATGATGGTTTTTCGCCCGCCCCAAAAACCGAGCGGCATAATATCTTTCGGACCGATTTGACAAATTCGCGTTTATCGGTAAAACTGCGCTCTGCCGCCTACATAATGACATGAATTGGAGTTCTATCCATGCAGGATCGGCGTAATTTTCTCAAAATTTCGGCGGCGGCGGCGCTTTCCACCGCAGTTACCGGTAAAACACAGGCCCGTAACGCCACCGTCCGTTCACTTGGTGCAGTTTCCAGCGCCAACGCGGATGCCGGCGGGCTTAAACTTGCCATCGGCAATGACGTTCTGCGCGTTCAGGCGCTTTCACCGCATATTCTCCGCCTGGACCTGCTGGCCGGCGGCAAAAATGATCCGCATACGCCCGTGATGGACCCCAAGGCCGTATTCCCCGGTGATCCTGCGGCAAAACTGCATACCCAAGGCGATCCCATTCGCCTTGTTACCACGGGCTTTGAATTGCACATCAGCCGCAATCCCTGCCGCCTGACACTTATGGATTCCCACGGCAAAATCCTCCTGCGGCAAACGGCCTCGGATTCTTTGCATGTCGATCCGCAGGATCAGGCACAGACGGGCTTTTCCTTCCATCGCAACAGCGGTGCAACATTCTATGGCATTCGCAATTCCGCCTGCTGGTCCAAAAATATTCTGCCGGTTGTTAAAGATGGTGCCGGTGTGCCCAACGATACCTACAAAATAGAAGCCTCCGTTGAAGGTGGCGGTGGGGCACCGTTCACCTGGACCACCGATGGTTACGGCATTCTGGTGGATTCCGATGGCGGTTACTTCCATATCGGATCCAACAACATCGGCTTTTATTATGGCAATCCCAAAGCGGATAATTATGGCCGCAATTACTTCCGCCCCAACAGCCTGACGGTATTTATTTTGGTCGGTTCTCCTTATGACATTTTCCAGGCTCTGGCTCTGGCCAGCGGCAAAATGCCGCTGTTTCCCAAGTGGGCTTACGGCTTTACCAATTCGCAATGGGGGACCAATCAGGAACTGCTGCGCGAATATCTGGAAACGTATCGCGCATTGGATATTCCCATCGACAACTTCACGCTGGATTTTGACTGGAAAGACTGGGGTGCCAGTCATTATGGCGAATTCCGCTGGAACCCCGTGAAATACTCCCAGGCGCTGTATACCCCCGATAACCCCGATGCGCTGATCAACTGGACCCGCGAACTGGAATGTAAAATCACCGGCATTATGAAGCCGCGGATTATCATCAGCACGGTCAAGGGCCGGATTGAACCCATGACCACGCAGGGTTTGGCCGCCAAAAAGCTGGATATTTATCTGCCGGGTGAAAAGCCGTTCGCGGATTATTTCTCCCATCTCATGTCGCTGGATGTTGATTTCTACAAGCCCATCTGCCGGCAGTGGTACTGGCATGCAACGTGGTCGCATCAGTGCATGCAGCATGGCATTGCGGGCTTCTGGAATGATGAAGCCGATTACGGCAATATGGGCAACTTTGAATTTATGCACATGCAGCAGTCCCTGTATGAGGGCCAGCGGCAGGACCGCCCCGAACACCGTGTGTGGTCCATCAATCGTAATTTCTATCTCGGCTCGCAACGCTATGCCTACGCCACCTGGTCGGGTGATATCAATACCGGCTTTGAGGTTATGCGCCTGCAAACACTGGCCATGATTAACACCATCAACCTCGGACAGATGCGCTGGGCGCAGGATACCGGCGGATTCAATGGCCACCCCTCACCGGAATGTTATGCCCGCTGGTTCCAGTTCACCGCGGTATGCCCCACCCTTCGCACCCATTGCACACTCGGTGAACGCCGGCAGCCGTGGGTATTTGGTGATCAGGCCTGTGAAACCGTCAAACAGGCCATTCGCCAGCGCTACAGTTGGTTCTTCTACGTCTACGCCCTGGAACACGCCGCCTGTACACACACGGGCGTGGGCATCGTGCGGCCCTTAACCTTTGATTATCCCACAGATCGCCATG
>JAJZEY010000598.1 GCA_021805585.1 Planctomycetota bacterium | reverse complement strand
GCGCTGTTTTCAGAATCGGCAAAATAAAGAGTGTCGCCCGCCAGGGCCAGTCCGGAAGGTTGCGCGAGCTGGGCATTGGATCGCGAACCGTTTTGCAGACCTTCCGCTCCGGATCCGGCAAATGCCGCAGCCTGTTGCGTTTTAAGATTCATTCGCCATATCTGATGTTCCCCCGCCATGGCAATATAAAGCCATTTTCCACGGATGGCCAAATCCCAAGGCGAATTGATGCCCTGATTTGTTCCAATACCGCCGCCGGTCAAATCAAATACTTCGTGACCTGTCCCCAGTACCGTTTTCACCTGGCCTGTTTTTAGGTCTATCGCGCGAATCAGATGGTTGTTGGTGTCGGCAACATAAAGCGTTTGGCCATTCAACGCCAGTCCCTGGGGACTGCTGAATTCAGCCTTGGCCGCCGCACCGTTTCGGCTTCCACGCCGACCGTTACCATAAACGGCTAACAGGTGCGACCGGCCCCGGGCGTTGGGCCAGGAGGCGGCGACGATGCGGTTGTGATCGGTATCCGCGATGAAAATGCGCTTGCCGGCGTGGTCCGCAAGTACTTTGCCGGGAAACAGCAGGCCACTGGCAAACATCATCGATTTCTGCTTTGGCAGCACCAGCGGGTGTGCGGCCAGCCAACCGTTCGCTTTGTCGGTTGCCAGGGTGTGGGCGATCGATTGTTTAAGAAGATTATAATTTCCTTCGCCGGAAACGGAGCCGATAATTTTCCGGTTTGCACCCACCAGCACCAGCGTTGGCCAGGAATCAACGCCATAGTCATTCCATATCCGCATATTCTGGTCTACCACAACCGGGTGATCAATTTTATAACGCAACACAGCCTGACGCACATTGGCGGCCAAACCTTCGTTGGTAAATTTGGCGCTATGAACGCCAATAATAACAAAGGGCTGACCGGCAAAATGCTTTTGCAGCCGCGCGAGTTCCGGAATAATGTGAATGCAGTTGATGCAGCCGTAGGTCCAGAAGTCCAGCAGCACCACCTGTCCTTTAAGTTGATGTTTAAAACTTAGTGGAGTGGGGGTGTTGATCCAGGTAAAATCAGCGGGAAAATCGGGTGCCCTTTCGGACGCCCCGGCGGACTGTGCCAGCGCCGGGCTGGCAAATGGATTGCCCAAGCCGCGCCATGCCGCCAAGCCCCAAATTAAAAGTCCTAAAACGACCAGGGGAGTTGTAAAAAGCCAGAGACCCGGGGTTTTATTTCCCGCGGAATTGCCTATTCCGCGACGGGGATCGGACGGTTGAGTTGTCATGAGGCAGCTCCGCAAATTAACAGCACATAAACACAATAGTGCCCCTACGCCCGATACCAGGCCTGTACGGCATTTTTTTGCCGCCTATGGCCTGGCCGACCGCATTTGGCACCGCTATGGTATTGGTCTTAATATTTCAGCGGCCCTTACAGTAAAGAAACGATTCACGTAAGGATTAACTAAATTCCGGGCCCCTTATGGCTTTTTGAGGAACCCGTCGCAGCCGGCTTGGGTTTTGGCTTTTGGGTGACCTGAAGGGGCTTGGCCGCGCGCTGGGCCACATAGGCCAGAATATTGCGGACTATAGTCTGTGCCGTGGCCGACGAATAGCCGTTAATTCCCCACGTGTTGGTTCCCAGCAGGCCGCTGGTCAGGTCCAGTGGTGATAAAATGACCACCCATCGCCCGTTCCGCTTAATTCCCCATAAGGGCCGACCGGATGGTTTGTCATGTTTTTCTATTGTGAATTTGCGATATGCCAGCGGTCGGGCACTCTCACCACCGGGAATTGTACCGTTGTACAGTACACTGTGACGGCGAATCCGCACCAATTCGGTGTGTGGGAACAGATGGTCCACCATGCGTTCAAATGAATTAGTAAATGCCGCTTTTCCCCCGCCGGAATCTGCCAAAAGGGTGCCGCCATGGTCAACGTAATTGCGAAGGGCGGAAAGCTGCGCATGTGAAAAATGAAGATCGCCGACTCCGGTAAGGTGCGCGAACGGGAATTTGGTGGCGTTAAGTTGCGACAACCTTTGGATGCCGGGTGCCAATTGGATACCGGTAAGCCTTGGCATAAGTTTGGCCATTCTCGGCCATGAACCGGGTTCGGGATTCCAGTTTCCGGCGTATTGAACCGCCGCGATTGAAAGCGTGCGGGTAACCTTTGCAGGTTCCGCACTACCCGCAAGGGATTGCAATTTGTTTGCAAGGGGGGCTTTTCCCGTGGCGTAGAAATAAAGATTGGCGGCCAATTCCCAGGAGTCCTTGCGGGCAACATTCCGTTGCTGCCAGACGCTACTGGTATCGTTCGGGCTGACGATCCATTCATAGCGCAGGCCATTGGAAATTCCCAGGAGGCCGGGCGAATGCTGAAATTTATACCAGGGCTGCATGGTATAGATCGCACTGGTTGGAGAAAGCGGGTGCACGGAATATCGCGGCCCGGCGACCTGTTTTCCACAGGCAATCATCGCCTTCCTGAAAGCGGTTGAATTGCCATCACACGAACAAAACACAATTCCGCCGGCCTGCACATAGGCCCGCAGTTTTGCTATATCGCCGGCGGTAAAGTGAGGATCTTGATGGCCGGTAATAAGCAGCAAAGGAGAATCCAGCCAGGCCCGGACCGGTGATTGCAGGCTTACAACCTGCCAGTTCAAAGGTGTTTCAAAGTTGCGGGCCATCCACGCCGTGACATTGGCGTCATCACGCGGATAGGTATTCCACTGACCGTAATAATGGGAGCCGTAATCGAGTTTATTAAAAACCACCGGATTCAGGCCGCGCGCCAGAATCAGCAGGGCGTAAGCGGTACCGACAATGCGGCTGTCAATGCGCGGATGGTGAATATCCGATGACCAGCTTCCATTGGAATGCTGATTGGCCAGCACATCGGCGGCGATT